>JAZQSO010000075.1:0-1827 GCA_045630145.1 Candidatus Nanosyncoccaceae bacterium | reverse complement strand
CGAGCTTCTCCTCGTTAGCCTCAAGCCAATCCATCTCATTACGGGTAAAGTTATCTCCCTCATGATTATTGGCATCATCCAGCTTATTATTCTTCTCATTCCGGTCGCTGCCATCTACTACCTCGGTTTGCAGCGCGGCGTCATTCCAGCCGAATACACCATTAGTCTCGACGCTCAAAGCATCCTTACTTACCTCGTTCTACTCCTCGCCTCATATTTCCTCTTTACAGCTATCAATGTGCTTGTCGGTACGCTTGTTTCGACCGCCAAAGAGGCCAGTAGCTTCGCCGGTTTCATCGTGATTATCATGATTATTCCATTCATGATGCTCAATGTTTTCACGGATGGTGAAACTTCAAATCTTCTATATTTCCTCACTTATTTCCCACTTTCCGCACCACTCAGCCTCATGCTTCGCGCCGTCTTTAATAATTTACCAAGCTGGGAGCTTCTCCTTGGTACAATAGATATCGTAATCACCTCATTCGTAATCGTACGCATTGCCACCCATGTTTTCTGTCGCAATGCTATAGATTTCTCATTTAAGAACAATCTAAAACGATTTGGTAAAACCAGAAAGGATTGGAGCTAATGGACAGTTTTAGTATTTTGCTCGGCAAGGGCATACAAAAAATCAGTAAACTACGTGGCGGCGGCGGATCGGCTTTGCCGGGACTTGTCGTAGAGAGAACCAACCCAAATTTCCTCAAGAAAACCCTCTCGAAACTACCTTATGGCGTAGTTGTAATTTCTGGAACCAACGGCAAGACCACAACGACCAAAATCGTTTCCGAGCTCCTCGCCAAGCAAGGCCTCAAAGTCTTTACAAACAAGACTGGTAGCAATTTCGTGCGCGGTGCTATTTCTGCCGTGCTAGAAGAAATCAAAATCAATGGTAAATTTGATTACGATATTGCCGTACTCGAGCTTGATGAAGCTCATGCCGTTAAATTTGTCGAAACCGTGCCAGTTAATTATTCACTCGTCTTAAATGTTCAACGCGATCAGCTCGATCGTTTTGGCGAAATCGACCACACTGCTGAACTGCTCGAAAAGCTCACGGCTAGCACCAAAAAGTGCGCAATCCTCAACCGCGAAGACAGCCGCGTCGCTAAGCTCACAAGCAAAAAGGTTATTTATTATGGCCTCAGCACACCACTTCTCAAGAGCTTCCCAAATGACGACAATCTCCTCGATGTCAAGGGCGAGAAGAAGTCCAACAAGAAAGCTTCCGTTATACTCGAGAAACTAAAAGGTCAAATCGCCACTTATGACATCGATGGCCAGAAGTTCAGCTGCGACCTCACCTTGAAGGGTATTTACAACGCCTACAATGCCGCTGGCGCACTCGCACTCTGCCACGAGATTATGCCAGAAATTCCAGCAGGGGAATTCATCAAGTATCTCGACTGTATCGAATCCGCCTTTGGTCGTGGAGAAGTCTTCAAGATTAATGGCGCCGACGTCGAACTTCTACTTGTTAAAAACCCAGCCGCCTTCCAGCTCAGCCTCGCTAGCTTCGCAGACAACGAGCACGAATACATGATTGCTATCAATGACGAAACCGCCGACGGCCATGATGTTAGCTGGCTTTGGAACGTCGATTTTAAGGCTTTACCAGGCGTCAAATACGTTTCCGGCACCCGCTCCGCAGATATGGCCCTGCGCCTCAAATATGACGGCGTCGCAGTCGAAGGCGGCAACCCAGACCTTACTGTTGCAACCAACCGGTTCATGAGCGAATCCAAGAATCCAAAGCGCATCTTTGCAACTTACACCGCAATGCTCGAAATTCGCAAAATCATAACAGGAAAGAGCTTACTATAA
>JAZQSO010000074.1:0-2363 GCA_045630145.1 Candidatus Nanosyncoccaceae bacterium | reverse complement strand
AAAAACAAAAGTGATAATATGTAAATATCCGTTGGGGATTCGCCAAGTGGTAAGGCATCGGGTTCTGGTCCCGACATTCGGGGGTTCGAATCCCTCATCCCCAGCCATTTCGAGTAAAAACACCCAGAAGGGTGTGTTTTTTATCTCGAAATCTCTAGAGATGGATTCGCTCCACTAAAAGGGTTCGCCCAATGCCCGGTTTCGAAGAAACGCTTATGCTTGCAATTCTCTGAAATTAGTGTAAAATCGCCATTACGGTTGTTAAAAGGAGGATGATGAAAATGACCGTTAGAAAGACCATTGATGTTTACAATCCGTCAGGCGTGAAAACGATTAATCTCGAATATGAGACGACGTGTTTTCGCGACAACCCCGCACTCCGCTCAAGAGGCATAGAGAACCACCCAGCAGTCATCTATCTCGTGATGTTTAACCATGGCAAGGTCTACGTCGACGAAAGAGCACCGCAGTGGTATCAGGAGCTAGCAGCTCTGCATGAAATCATCTGTTGCGGCAAGCAGCACGAGGAAATCTGCGAACTCAGCGGAGAGCCGATCAGACGCTGCTCGGAAGTCGAGAATGTCGTTCTCATGAACGCAGGCGAACACAGGTCAAGATATATCTTCGAGCGTGCACGCATGCTTGGTTTTATCTCGGATTACAACCTTGTATCGCTTGAGACGAGACCGATGATTGACTACGCTAAACACAGCTTGATAGAACTGACATGGGTAAAATCCTAGTTCCTTATCCCTCGGAGAAATCCGGGGGATTTTTTATCAAAAAAAATACACACCAATTGGGGCGTGTATTTTTTACTAGGGTTTCTTTACAACATTCCGAAGAATGACATGCACTTGCCGCTATCAGAGAATGAAGCGGTAATGTAACCATCTTCAGTGGTTGAGCGCCATTCGTACTTGTTCCAAGAACCGACTTCGATCAAGACGCCGTCGACGCCGCCCATGTACTCCTTGAATTCGGCGTAGCTGATGCCGTCGCCAACATTCAAATTAGACTTAATGGTCTGAGCATTGGCGAAGGTGACACCGCTTTGCTTGAGCTCGTCTTTGACATACTCGCCAAGCTCTATGCTGATAGTATTGCCAGTGCTTCTGCTAACGGTCATTTCGATAGTGTGCTTATCATCGAAGGTGTAAGTATAAGTATCGAAGCTGTTTTCTGACTTAGAAGTCTTGGTTGGCTCGAAGCCGATCTTTGCTGTAACTTCGGTAACGGTGCTCTTGTCAGTGAAGTTAGACAAACATTCGTAGAACTTACAACCGCCCTTAGTCGTGGTGTTAGAACCAGTGTCAGAGCCGCCATTCAAAATAGTGTTGCTGTCACTTGGAGTAATAGTAAGGCCATTATCGTCTTCTACGACATTGAAATCAGTATTCTTGAAGCAAGAAACGATTGATGCCGAAAGAATAAAGAAGGCAATCAAGCCGAGCAAGAAAAGACTGCCGAGAATGATTAGGACGATAGCCCATGCTGGCATGCCTTTTTTCTGTGGCGCAGCTGGTGCTGGTGGAACAGCTGGCTGCGAATTTGTTGGATTTGTTGTTTCCATATAACTCCTTATTAAAATAACCTAAAAATATTATACTAAAAACATAATAATAATGCTAAAAAGAATAGCCCCGCACGTGGCGAGGCTAAAAATTTAGGGTGCAGTTTCTGTTTGTAATGAAGCTCCGATAATTTCGTTAAACTCGGAATTTACGCAGTCCTCGATCATCGCAAGAAAAAGCTCTTGGTCTTCCGAATAAACCAGACCCGAAGCACAGGCGAAAAGCCTAGCGTAATCGGGGTTCTCGGCAAGGTATTTAAGCTCTTCAGGCGTAAGAAGTAGGGGGCTATTATAGTCGACGACTCCCTTCGGCGTACCTTCAAGGTTTTCGAAACGAACATATACCTTATCGAATTCGTGGCTAGTTACAATTACAGGATAAAAAGCTCCAGCCTCGGCCAAGACGATAAATACTGTATCGCCAGGCTCGTATGAATCTTCCATGGAGCGATGCAGGGCAAACAAAGGTTTCGGTTCGGCTTCGGGTAGAATTTCCGAAATCACCTTAATTGCATGCACGGAATCGCTTAGTTGGCGCTTGGTTTCCTCGACTTCATGAGTCGAATAATAGGCGCCGTCGTAGCGTTTGAGAAATTTCATACGGGCAGTATAGGCCAGGTTTAAAATCTTCCATTCGGAAAGCATAGCCTCAAGATTTGTAGACCCCATATAACGGAGCATATTAATATCGTTGATGATAATGCTACGCCAACCAAGCGGAATGACTTTGCGGCTGAAAGCTTTTGCGCTCTTTAAAGATCTAGACATAGAATCACCTCCCTTAAGTGAT
>JAZQSO010000073.1:0-1662 GCA_045630145.1 Candidatus Nanosyncoccaceae bacterium | reverse complement strand
CTGATAGACTTCTTCGCGAACTTCAAGCTGCTCATATTTCTTTTCGAGCTGCTTTTCGCGGACTTGGCCCTGGCGAATGAAAGCCGTATTAGAACGCTTGGCGGCCTTAGTACGCATAACGAATTGCTCCATGCGCTTAATCTCGCGCTCTTGTTCGGAGATGCGCTTTTCTTGCTCAGCAAGCTCATTAGCGCGTTGTTTACGGAACTCAGAATAATTACCACCATATACCTTGGTTTTATGAGTAATTTTATTCAAGAAGAGGGTTTTATTACAAACCGTATCGAGAAAATCAGCATCGTGTGAAATAACTAGCACCATGCCGCGATAATTACGTAAATAATTCGCAACAAACTGGCGCGTAGATACATCGAGGTGGTTTGTAGGCTCATCAAGTAGCAAAAGACCAGCATTGCCAAACAAGACGCGCGCAAAGGCGACTTTAGTCTTCTGGCCGCCGGAAAGCTCGGACATTTTCTTATCTACGAGATCTTGGAGGCCCATTTTCTCGATAATCTTCAAAAGTTCGAAATCCATGTTGGCGAGGTCGCAATTATCGATATCGTCCTGAATTTGCATGATGCGATCCATGATTGCTTTGCTGTCTGGATATTTTGCGAGTTTTTCGTATTCTTTGCCTATTTTAGCTTGGAGCTCGTCGACTGGGCGAGCATCAGAAATATAATCCCAGACGGTCGTATCGTCGTGCTCTTTATCAATCTTGATCTCTTGCGGAAGGAAGCCTATGCGAAGTGCAGGAAGCTCAATCGTGCCTTCGTCGAGCTTCTCGATGCCCAGGATTATCTTAAAAAGCGTGCTCTTGCCAGCACCATTTACGCCGACTACACCTACTTTGTCTCTTGGCTCCAAAATAAAGCCGCAATCTTGATAGATTGTTCTTGCGCCGAAAGATAGCGATAGGTGTTCAGCTTTCATGGCTCTATTCTACCATAAACAGAGGTGTTTTGCAGTGTCCCCTATTTACATTTTGTGCTTTTTGTGATATAATATATTCATACGTTTTGTCTCACTCACAAATGCACTTTAAAAAACGTAAATCCAATCCGATCGCCGGCCAACCACCGGTGCGCTTTCAGAAATGGAGGAATTTTCTATGAAAGCAAGAATCAATAAAAAGCCCGATTTCGACAGAGAGTACGTAGAGGCAGTTATCGCTTCTGGCGGAGGTTTTTCTGACATCGTTACTGAATACAGAACCTCTCCTGATTGTATCGAAAAGCGCATTGATGCTTTGTTCGATGGCGATGCTAAATCCAAAATTGCTGCCCTTTACGCTAACGACCTCACCAAGAATGGCGGTACTAACTCGGTCGAAAAATTCCGCAAGAAGATTGCAAAGTCTGGACTTGAAGATCTTATCCCCGATTTTGATGACGCTGTGGGCGCTATGCGTGCGCAAAAAGCCCTGGCAGTACCTCAGAAGATCGAGGAAAGCTCCGACGAGGAAGACGCAGTCATCGAGTCATTCGCTTCTACCCTCGAAGAAGGCCTTGAGTATGCCCTTAAGCAGCTCGAAGCTGATGAGGCTGTAGGCGAGAAATACGAGGAAGTTGATACTTCAGCCTCTCGTGCCGCACTTAAGCGCCTCGACGTCGAGATTAGCTCCGCCGAAAAGAGCGTTTCCGAAGCACAGAGCAAACT
>JAZQSO010000072.1:0-2054 GCA_045630145.1 Candidatus Nanosyncoccaceae bacterium | reverse complement strand
GCTTTTCATATTCAGTACAAGCTTCCAGAAGCCAATCTTTATTTTTCTTTCCACCCGCAATAATCTTAATCATATTGTTAGTATAGCACCTAAGGTTTATATAACTATTCTTCTCAATCTCGCTGCGCTCATGACGTTTCGGAGAATAGCATATAAACCAAGTCATACTAATAATACGATAATATTAACCTCGGCCAGTAAAAACATAATTGTTATACTATAGTTATGAAAAGCGCAAAATCATTACTCGCAAAACTCTTTATCCTAACCGCGTTCTTACTCGGCTTTAGCGCCGTCATGAACATCTGGATGGGCACCGAATATATTCGCCTCAGCAAAGAATACCAGTCACTAAAGAGCGGCACAAAGCCAGAGGGCAGCAATCAGGGCGCCGAAATCGAACGCAAATGGCTCGTGAAGCGTGAAGATATCCCATATAAGCTCGAGAAAAAGGCCGATAAATTCGAAATTACGCAGACCTACCTCAATTATTCTCCAGAAATCCGCGTGCGCAATGTCTCAGATAAACGCTATGTTATGGCAATCAAAACCGGCCTTACAGACGAGCAGGGACTCACGCGTGACGAGCGTCAATATGACCTCACGAAGGAAGAATACGAACATCTTCTCACAAAACAAGAAGGCGATACGATCTACAAGACTCGCTACCAAATTAAGGTAGATAACTACACCTATTCCTTCGACTTCTTCCACGATCAACTCGATGGCTTAACTTATATGGAAATCGAATTTCCAACCGAAGAAGAAGCTAATAATTTCCAAGCCCCAGAATGGCTCGGCAAAGACGTCACAAACGACAAAAATTACAAAAACCAATCACTTGCCAAAAACGGCATTCCGGCCAGCTTCGAAGAAGATTCCAAAGAGTAATCCATTGACTTTTCTAGCATAATATGATATAATATATACATTGCGCCTCGAAGCGCATCTGACCAAAATCCGTTCTTTTACAAGGAGGTACGAGTATGTACAATTTTTCTACCGAGCTGGAAATCGCTAGCATGATTGCCGGCAAAAACATCACTCATCTGACACCCGACCAGGCCACATATCTCAATACGGCCATTCAGCACCTGCCCAAAAAGCGACTGGATGCCATCTATAACAGAGCTAATGGAAAGGTGCCGAATGATGCTTTCGTAGATGTCTACGAAGATATTCTTCAGCGTGCCCTCAAGGACGCAAGAGAGCTCATTGACGTCGACATTCTGACAATTTCCAGTCAACCCATTAGCAAGGTGCTTGAAATGGCAAATGGTGACACCACAAAGAGTTACGACGATATCCTCAGAGCTATCTGCGAAGACAGAATTCTGAAGCTTCGTGACCCCTATGCCTGCCGAGACACAACTTTCCATGCTTTCCGCGACGAAACCGGAGCACAGTGCTCGCTTGCACTCTACGACTGCGACAAGCTTCTCTCCGAAGAAGCCTTCACTGGCGAGCTTGCAAGTTTCCGCGAAGCCCTCGTAAACCAGTTTAAATTTCGTTCTTGGGACGCACAGCTCGCAAGCTACCTCGAAGCAATCAATAAGATTGTCGAGATTGCCAAGGCCGACGCTAAAGACGACAAGCACTATTCGGAAGTTGTCGAGAAGACTATCATAGTCTTCCAGAAGGCACTCTCCGAAGCCTTGATTGCTGACCCGCTCGTTGCCCGCAAACACATTCTCTTCAAGCAGCTACCGATTCATGCAAGCGCTGAGGAGATCGGCTGGGCAATGAACATGACCTGGATTGCAGACAAAGAAAGCATCAAGAGTCTTCTTCCGATTGTGGAATTTGACTGCTGCAGAGGTCTGCTTTGCCTCGGCTTCCGCACTATGGGCAATCTTACCGACCCGGTCGCAAAGAAGAAGCTCGAGAAACATCCGGAACTCCGCAAGAAAGTCGAGCAGTCCATCCGGACAGCGCTCGGCTAACCTCCGCAAACGAAACAGGTCCCCGAAAGGGGGCCTTTTCTATTGACTAATTATACTAATTATTGTATAATATACCAGTGAATGCACACTACGGTGCATCGAACTTTTATG
>JAZQSO010000071.1:0-3667 GCA_045630145.1 Candidatus Nanosyncoccaceae bacterium | reverse complement strand
CTAGCCACAAACACGAGCGTCGTAACCGTCAAAACAATCGGCGGGATTAATTCCTCGTCTACTGTTGAAACGTAGCCCATCAGAGCTGCGACAATTAAGAAACAACCAGCATATAATAATATATTCAAACCAGTCGAGTTCTTAAACTCTGGTACTGGCTTAGCCTCAACAGAAGGCTCTTTGGTGGAGACTTCTTTGGCTGTCTTAGATACGCCTTTAACAAGCGTCTTGTCCTTTTCAGGGATCAGAGACTTCCTTTCTGACGTTATAATCGCGCAAATGATAAGCGCTGCGATGCCCACGAAAAAGGCTATCATTTTTACCTCCTTATGTTTCTAATCAAAGTTTAGCAAATTCCGTAAATAAAATGCAAACGATTAATTTATGTATCTTGGCTCGAAAAAGCCAAATCTGTTGACGAAAAAACTGCATTTTTGTTAAAATTAACGCTTGTCAAAACGCGTGAAAACCGCTAAAATCTTACCAAGAAGTAGTGTGTCCTGAGTATTTTATGCTTGCCGTGGCAAAGCGGGCAGGCTTAGGACGGTATTCTTCGCGCCAAAGATATCAAACACTTAAATAAATGCGAGGGAATGTGGCAGACAAAGTAACTGCAAAAGCTGCCGCCCGTGTGATGTTCACAGAGGGCGACAATGTTCTTCCAATACCAAATCTAATCGAGCATCAGACCAAATCCTGGAAGGAATTCAAGGATTACGGCCTCCGCGAAGTCTTTGAAGAGCTCAACCCAATCGACGACTATACTGGTCAGAAGATGAGCCTCCGCTTCAAAGATTATTACTTTAAGGATCCAGTAGAGACCGCCAAGCAAGCTAAGGACAACTTGACGACCTACGAATCCGCTCTTCATGTCAATGTTGAGCTAACCAACAAAGTTACTGGCGAAGTCAAGGAACAGGACATCTATTTTGGTGACTATCCAGAAATGACCGATAAGGCTAACTTTGTTATTAAAGGCACCGAGCGTGTGATTGTTTCTCAGTTGATTCGTTCTGCTGGTGTATTTTTCCAGGCAGATACCGTCAACAACCATAAATATTATGGTGCAAAAATCATCCCAGGCCGTGGCGCGTGGCTTGAGTTTGAAACCGATACTAAAGGTGTCATCTATGTTAAGATCGACCGCCGCAAAAAGGTCCCAGTAACTACGCTTCTTCGTGCGCTTGGTCGCAAGAAGAGCGAAATTCTTAAGGACTTCAAAGACATTGATAATGGTGAAATCCATTACATCGAAAACACGCTTGATAAAGACCCAGCTGACACTCAGTCAACTGCACTTCTTGAAATCTTCAAGCGTCTTCGCCCAGGCGATCTTGCTACTGTCGAGAACGCACGCGAACTCATTAAGCGTACCTTCCTTGATTACAAGCGTTACGATTACAGCCGTGTTGGTCGCTATAAAATCAATCAGCGCCTTGGCTTCGATACGCCAAATGATTCCGCACATCGCACTCTTCAGATGGAAGATCTCATTGCGATCATCTCTGAGATTATCCGTTTGAATAATACTCAGGATCCAGAAGACGATATCGACTCGCTTTCTAACCGCCGCGTTAAGCTCGTTGGTGAATTGGTCCAGCGCCAGTTCCGCCTCGGTATGCTTCGCTTGCAGCGTAATATTCTCGACCGCATGTCGATGAGCGATCCTTCAACTGTCACTCCATCTCAGCTTGTTAACTCACGCCCAGTTGTTGCTGCAGTTAAGGAATTCTTCTCAAGCTCACAGCTCAGCCAGTTGCTCGATGCAACTAACCCATTCGCAGAGCTTTCTCACAAGCGCCGTCTATCCAGCATGGGTCCTGGCGGTTTGACTCGTGAACGCGCTGGTCTTGAAGTGCGCGATACGCACCCAACGCACTATGGCCGTATTTGTACCGTTGAAACCCCAGAAGGTGGTAACGTCGGTCTCGTGCTTAATATTGCAACCTATGCCAAGATTAATGAATATGGCTTCCTCGAAGCTCCATATCGCATCGTTAAAGATGGTAAGGTAACTGACGAAGTTGTCTACGTTGACGCTGAAGCAGAAAAAGACATGGTTATCGCTGACGCTAGCGCAAAGCTAGACAAGAATGGTAAGTTTGTAGATCAGTATGTTTCTGCTCGTAAGGCTCTCCAGCCAACCCAGGTTGAAGCTAGCGAAGTTACTCATATCGATGCTGCCCACAAGGAAATTCTTGGTATTGCTGCATCTATGATTCCATTCGTTGAAAAGTCGCGCGTTGACCGCTCTTTGATGGCCTGCGCCATGCAGAAACAGGCAGTTCCACTAATTAAGACTGAAGCTGCTCGCGTATCTACTGGTATCGACGCTGAGGTTGTAAAGAACCTTTCTCAGGTTGTCTTTGCTGAAGCTGATGGTGAAGTTACTCGCGCAGATTCTACTGTCGTTGAAGTTAAATACGGCAAGGAAGTTAAGCAGTACGAACTCAGCCACTTCGAAAAGACGAACGATGACCGTTGTTACGATGAGCACTGTGTTGTTGAACGTGGCCAGAAGGTCAAGAAGGGCGACATCCTTATCGAGGGTGCTTCCATTGATAATGGTGAGCTCGCGCTTGGGAAGAATATGCTCGTTGCCTTTATGCCATGGCATGGTTTCAACATGGATGACGCTATCGTTATCTCCCGCAAGCTCGTTGAAGATGATACTTTGACAAGCATCAACATTCGCGACTTCGATGTAGAAGTTCGTGAGACCAAGCTTGGCCCAGAACAGGTTACTCGTGATATTCCGAACGTCTCTGAGGCTGCACTTCGCCACCTCGATGAGAATGGTATTGTCGCTGTTGGTTCTGAGGTTCGCAATGGTGATGTTCTCGTTGGTAAGATTACGCCAAAGGGCGAGCAGGAACTCAGCTCTGAGGAACGCCTCCTTCGCGCTATCTTCGGCGAAAAGGCTAAGGATGTCCGCGATACTTCCGTCCGCATGAACGGTTCTGATTCTGGTAAGGTTGTCGGTGTTAAGATCTTCACCCGCGAAAATGGTGATGAACTCAAGTCCGGCGTCTTGATGCAGATTAAGATTTACGTTGCAGAAATGCGCAAGATTAGCGTTGGCGATAAGATCGCTGGTCGCTACGGTAACAAGGGTGTCGTCGCACGTGTTCTCCCAGTTGAGGATATGCCATTCATGGAAGACGGTACTCCAATCGATATTCTTCTTAACCCAATGGGTGTGCCTTCTCGTATGAATCTCGGTCAGCTTTACGAAACTCACCTTGGTATGGCCGCACGCGCACTTGGTTACAATGTTATTACCCCATCCTTCAACTCTGTTACGGATGAAACCATTTCTGAACAGCTCAAGAAGGCTGGTATTGAACGTGATGGTCGCGTCAAGCTTTACGATGGTTTGACTGGTGAGCCATTTGAGGAACGCATTACTGTTGGTGTCATGTACATGCTTAAGCTCCACCACATGGTCGCAGATAAGATTCACGCTCGTTCT
This sequence comes from Candidatus Nanosyncoccaceae bacterium, assembly GCA_045630145.1. Classification (GTDB taxonomy): domain Bacteria; phylum Patescibacteriota; class Saccharimonadia; order Saccharimonadales; family Saccharimonadaceae; genus UBA2834. The sequence goes on along the minus strand of JAZQSO010000071.1, from coordinate 195 downwards.
ACTGGTCCATACACAATGGTTACCCAACAGCCTCTCGGTGGTAAGGCTCAGAATGGTGGTCAGCGCTTTGGTGAGATGGAGGTGTGGACGCTCGAAGCTTATGGTGCTGCGTCTACGCTTCAGGAAATGCTCACAATTAAGTCTGACGACGTCTTCGGTCGCGCTAAGGCTTACGAATCGATCATTAAGGACGAA
>JAZQSO010000070.1:0-13058 GCA_045630145.1 Candidatus Nanosyncoccaceae bacterium | reverse complement strand
TATCGTGCTCTTCAATCTGGCGATAATATTGATATTACAATTTTTGGTCAGGCCTCTCCGCTTATTACCTTGGGCCTTGGTGTGTTATTCTTGGGCGAAACCATCACGACTAATCAGGCAATCGGCTTTATCTTGATTTTGTTTGCTGTAGCGGTAATAATCTTCGCTTCTAGCAACAAGCGAACGCCGGATTTTAAAACGGCTGGCATTACGCTAATCTCGACTTTCTTCTCTGTAGCATCAGATATCATCTTTGTTTATTTCTTACCAAAAACAGGTGTTATGGATGTGCTACTATTTGGTCAATCTTTCTTCTTCTTCCAAATGGGCTCGCTTATTTTCTCGGTACTCCTCTTTGTCGTGATGCTCTCGTGGCGCGACGCAGTTATTAAAAACTTTGTCCATGCTAAGAAGGCTGTGCGTAATTCTTCGCTTGCTGCTGTAGAAAATATCTGTTTCTATATTGGCGACATGGCTTATAAATTTGGTCTCATCATTGTGCCAGTAGTTGCGCTTTTGAATGTGGTCGGCAAGGGCGCATCGCTCTTTGTTTCCTTCTTCCTGACGCTAATTCTTTCGAAGATTTTCCCGCGTGTTATTAAGGCGGGTAAGCTTAGCAAGCAGATGATCGTGCGCTATCTCATCTCTGGCGTTTTGGTCGTCATTGGTATTCTCGTGATGAATTAGCACTCTTGCAGCATAGAGTGCTAAATGCTATAATCTGTTGATATGAGCAAGAGAGATTACTACGAAGTTCTTGGCGTTAATAAAGGTGCTTCTGATGACGAAATCAAGAAGGCCTTCCGCAAGCTTGCTATTAAATATCACCCAGACAAAAATCCTGGCGACAAAGAAGCCGAGGAAAAGTTTAAAGAGGCGAATGAAGCCTATTCTGTTTTGAGCGATAAAGACAAGCGTGCGCGCTATGATCAATTTGGTCACGCGGGCGTTGGTGGTGCCGGTGGTGGCGGTAATCCTTTTGAAGGCTTCAACTTTAATGGCCAAAGCTTCAACTTTGACTTTGGCGGTGGTATGGGCGGTGGCCTTGATGATATTCTTGGCTCCCTCTTTGGCATGGGTGGTTTCCGTACCGCGCGCCGTGGCCGCGATTATAAGACTTCCTGCACAATCGACTTTGATGAGTCTATCTTTGGTGTCACAAAGAACATTAGTGTTGATGGCGAGGAAATTCCTCTTAAGATTCCAGCTGGTATCTATGACGGTCAGCGCATCCGCTTGAGTGGTCGTGGTGGTCCAGCTCCGCAGCAAGGCGGTCAGCGTGGCGATCTTTATGTCGAGGTTCGTGTACGTGCACATAAGACTCTTACGCGCGAAGGTGAATTGATTCTTTCCGAAGCGACGATCCCAATGGTAGATGCTGTACTTGGCACTGAAATCGACGTCGAGACGATTGACGGCAAGATTACAATGAAAGTTCCAGCTGGCACACAGCCTGGCACGCACTTTAAACTTGCTGGTCATGGCGCTCCGCGCATTGGCTCTGAAGAACGTGGTCCACAGATTGTGACTATCAATGTCGAGATTCCTAAGAAGCTCAACAAGAAACAGCGCGAGCTTATGGAGCAGTTCCGTAGCGCCAAAAAGCATGGCCTATTTAGCTAAAAAGATAACCGCATAGAGATTATGCGGTTTTTTGAAGGAATGCTTTTGCGGCAGGTGTCACGACGCGGCCTTTTGGCGTGCGTTGGATGAAACCGAGCTGCATGAGATATGGCTCATAGAAGTCTTCGATAGTACTAGCTTCGTCACCAGTAAGGGCGGCGATGGTGTTTAGGCCGACAGGTCTATCGTTATATTTCTCAATCATTAGGGTGAGCATATTGCGGTCGCCTGGATCGAGGCCAAGCTCGTCAATCTCGAGCATCTTTAGAGCAGACTCGGCGGTTGGTACATCGATAATACCATCGGCGTTTACGTCGGCGAAATCTCGCACGCGTTTTAAAAGGCGGTTTGCGATACGTGGCGTAAGACGCGAGCGGGTTGCGAGCATCTTGGCAGCTTCTGGTTCAATCTTTGTGTCGAGCAAATCTGCGGAGCGCTCGATAATCTTCTGAATATCGTCATTTTTGTAATATTCGAGACGGAAGCTTTGGCCAAAACGGTCGCGGAGTGGCGCGGCGAGGCTGCCGGTACGAGTTGTAGCGCCAATCAAGGTAAACCTTGGCAAATCGAGGCGTACGCTGCGTGCGGCAGGACCTTTACCGATCACAATATCTAGCTTGTAATCTTCCATGGCAGAGTAGAGAATTTCCTCCACGGAGCGGCGGAGACGGTGAATCTCATCGATGAAAAGCACGTCGCCATCAGCCAAGTTCGTCAAAATGCTGGCCAAATCACCGGCTTTTTCGATGCTAGGGCCAGAAGTGGCGCGGAAGTTTGCATTCATTTCGTGCGCAATCACGCCGGCCATCGTGGTCTTGCCGAGGCCTGGGGGTCCAAAAAGCAAAATATGATCTAGGACGTCGCCACGTTTCTTGGCGGCCTGAATTGCGAGCTTAAGATTAGTTTTGAGACGGGGCTGACCAATGTATTCGTCGAAGGTGGTTGGACGCAAGGAAAATTCTACTGCCTTCTCCTCAAGGTCATCCTCGTGAATACTGGTATCTATAACCCTCTCTATTCCCATGTTTTCTATTATACCCTATTCCAATCTGTTGTGTATTCGCTGTTCGCAAGAACGCTTCTGTCGCGATATAATAAAGAGAAACAAGGAGGAATATGGGGAATTTAAGTGGTACAAAAACAGAAGCTAATCTAAACGCTGCCTTCGCTGGCGAATCTCAAGCACGTGTCAAATACGAATATTATGCCAGCAAAGCCAAGAAAGAGGGCTACGAGCAGATTTCTGCGCTCTTTACTGAGACTAGTGGCAACGAAAAAGAGCATGCCAAAATCTGGTTCAAATATCTCCATGACGGCGGTGTTCCAGAGACTAGCGAAAATCTAATCGATGCTATTAAGGGTGAAGATTTTGAAACCAACGAAATGTATGTCCAGTTCGCCAAGGAAGCTCGCGAAGAGGGCTTCGACGAAATCGCTGAACTCTTCGAAAAGGTTGGCAAGATTGAGTCCGATCACGAAAAGCGCTTCAAACAGCTTCAGGAGCGCCTCGAGGGTGGCATGGTCTTCAAGCGCGACGGTGTAGCTGTCTGGAAGTGCCGCAACTGTGGCTACATTCATATTGGCGACAAGGCTCCAGAAACTTGCCCAGTCTGCAAGCATCCACAGGCTTACTTCGAAATCAGTGCAGAGAACTACTAGTCCAAGATGACTAAGCGAGATATCCGCCGTCTGCGTCGCCTAGGGGTTGTTCTCTTAGGTCTAGCTTCTTTCGTTGGCTACCTTATTATGAATCCTGATTCGTATAAGGCGGTCATCGAAGGGGCAGATTTTGATGCGATGTGGGGTTCGGTGACGCCTGAAACGTTGCCAGAGCTAAAGCCTGAGCAGACCGAGGCGGATTCTCTTCTGGCACGTGACGTGCTAGAGAATCTTGCCGTGCAGGAGAAGGATACCTCTACGAAATACTATCGCAAGCTTTTTTACGATGACTGGGGTGTGACTGCATCTGGTTGTAATACGCGCGAGGCGATTCTTTTACGCGATCTCAAAGACACAACATTGAAAGGTTGTAAAGTTCAAACTGGTATCTTGGAGGATCCTTATACTGGCAAAACAATTCAATTCCAGCGCGGACAGGATACTTCGAGCGAGGTTCAAATCGACCATGTTGTGGCACTTAGTAATGCTTGGGCGACAGGCGCTTTTGCTTTCGATAAAGATAAACGCTACGAGATTAGTCAGGATCCGCTCAATCTTTTAGCAGTCGACGGTCCAGCAAATCAGCAAAAATCCGACCAAGATGCGTCGGATTGGCTGCCATCGAACGAAGCTTTTCGGTGTCAGTATGTGGCGCGCCAGATTTCTGTGAAATATAAGTATGGTCTCTGGGTAACTCCGCGCGAAAAGCAAAAGATGAAAGAAGTTCTACTGAATTGTCCGGACGAAACTACGATAGGACTTGAAAAGCCGTAATACGGAAATTATCTCCCGAGACTTCGGCGACGGCTAATCTAACGTCGCATTTTATTGAACTCGATGCAGTGTAAGCTTCGGCTGCGAAGCGCATCTGCTCGAGTTTTTTGTTGTCAATACGATCGAGGCCTCTGCTATTTGCGGTATTGCGACTATATTTGACCTCCGTGAAATATACCACACCTTCAAATGAACTGACGATGTCGATCTCGCAAAACTTGGTCTTCCAGTTGCGCGCAATAATCGTATGGTTTTTGAGGCTGAGTGCTTTAGCAACGATTGCTTCGGCGTGTGCGCCAGCGTCAACGGTCTGTTTAGCTTTTGCCTTTCGAGCTTTCTTTGGCTTGACGGTTTCTTTAGCGGCAAACTGAACGATAGGGCGGAAGCTGCGGCGATGCTCTGGGCAAAGGCCGAGTTTTTCGATGGCGGCCTTATGTGCGGCAGTGCCATAGCCAACATGTTTTTCGAAGCCGTAGCCTGGATATTTATCGGCTAGCTCATACATGTAGTGGTCACGGCTAACCTTTGCGATAATCGAGGCGGCCGAGACTTCTGGTACAAGCTGGTCGGCCTTAGGTAAGAATTGTGTAATGTTTTCGTATTCGGTGCCGCGAAGAAAATTCATTGTGCCGTCAATGATTACCTCGTCAAAATCTCCCGTAATCTTACTTACGGCTTCGCGGGCGGCTTTGCAGAGTGATTCTGTAAGGCCGAGCTGGTCTAATTCTTCGGCTGGTATCCAACCTAATCCAAAGATGGCTTTCTCGCGGATAATTTCGGCGAGCTCTTCGCGTTTCTTGGCGGTTAGCTTTTTGCTATCATTTAAACCTTCGATTGGTTCTGGCAAAAGACACGCGCCAACAACAAGAGGTCCTGCCCAAGGACCTCTTCCAACTTCATCTATTCCAAGGATAGCCAATTAGGCTTCAACCTTTGCTTCTTCGGCTGGAGCTTCAACAGCTTCAGCTTTTTCGTCTGCCTGTGGCAAAGTGTTAGCAGCCTTGCGGTCGAAATCTTTGCTGATAAGGCGAGCAGATTTACCAGAGCGTTCGCGGAGGTAGCGCAAGTTGTTGCGGCGAACCTTACCACGACGGACAATTTCAATCTTCTCTACGAGTGGGCTGTGGATCAAGAAGCTCTTCTCGACGCCAACACCACTTGTAACTTTGCGGACTACGAAGCGCTCAGTATGGGAAGCTTTGCGATCAACACGAATAACCGTGCCTTCGAAAACCTGAATACGGAACTTATCGCCTTCCTTAATTTTCTGCGACACACGCACTGTGTCGCCCGAACGCACGTCAACGACGGCACTCTTCTTTTGGGCATCTCCCACCATTTTTAGTAGTTCAAACGACATATTCTTTACCTTTAATAATTAAAACTTTCTTTATTTTAGCATATTTTTGCGGGATTGAAAAGGGGTAACCTTGCGGAAAACAGATTTAATTACCAAAAGTAGGATGCGCTTAAATAACGCGGCCGACTTCTTCGATGTTGGTATCGCCGCGGAGGGCAGCAAGAACGCCCTTTTGCTCGAGGGTTAGCATGCCGTTTGCACGGGCGGTCTCTTCGATAGCGCGGGTATTAAACGCGCCAGCATCGCCACGTAAGAAGGCCTGAATTGGCTCTGTGACTACCATCTGTTCCATGATGGCGACACGGCCCTTGTAACCGAATGGATTTTCTTCGTTTGGCACTGCGCGATAGAGGGTAATATCATCGAGATTGTAATCTGTTTTGACGTTTGCGAGGACGCGCTTGATGTAATTCTTTGTATTCTCGTCAGCCTTGTAGGCTTCCTTGTGATTATCGAGCTTGCGGACAAGGCGCTGCGCAATAAGCAAGCGGACAGAAGTCGAGAAGACTGGGTTTACGCCGATAAGGTCAATCATACGGGCAAAAGCGGCGCTCGTGGTATTGGCGTGGAAGGAAGACAAAACCAAGTGACCTGTAATTGAGGCCTGAATAGCAGTCTTGGCGGTATCAGCATCGCGAATCTCGCCCACCATCACGACATCAGGGTCGAGACGGAGAACGCTGCGGAGGCCGTCAGCAAATGAGCCGCCGTCGTTTGTAGCGATTGGAATCTGAGAAATGCCAGCGATGCCGTATTCGATTGGGTCCTCAAGGGTAATAATCTTGCGCTCAGAACTATTCAAAGCATTCAAGATAGAATAAAGCGTTGTGGACTTACCAGAACCGGTTGGGCCGACCATCAAAACGAGGCCGCGTGGATGTGAGATGACTTCGGAAATTTCCTTGCGTTCGGCTTCGGTAATGCCGAGAAGATCGAGGTTTAGCAAGCTTTCGTCAAAGTTAAAGAGGCGCAAAACGGCATCCTGACCATAAAGAGTCGGAACCATCTCGACGCGGAGGTTAAGCAAGTGAGCAGCGCCATTGCGGACGATTTCTTTCTGCATGTGGCCGGATTGGGGCTTGTTGCTAGCGGTCGAAACATTAGCGCGGGAACTTAGCTCGCCCATGAAGATGCGGTAGCGGTCACGGGAAATCTCGGCGACTGGGTGCAAGATGCCGTCGACGCGCATGCGGATGCGGATGGAATTGCGCATGTTTTCGATATGGATATCGCTCGTGCCGAGTCTGTCTGCCTGATCAAGGAGATAATCAAAAACCTTTTCCGTGGAAACGGTATTAAGGGTACGAGAGACAGATTGGATTGTTTCGCTATCGCCTTCCTTTGCGATTTCGATATCATCGTAAACGACTTCCTGAGGCGGATCGTAGCGGTAAATCAAGACATGAAAAGCAGACTCGGAAATTATAAAGAATTCGACACGATCGCCATCTTCTTCGTATTTCTTAGCGAGCTCGTTAATGAAGGTACGAGGTGTTTGGCTCGTGATAAAGAAAGAGTAAGCACCGCCGTTTTCGCCCGACTTAAAAGGGACGATGTGATTCTGGCGCATCTCGGATTTTTTCAAGACATTCGGAACGAGCGGCATGGTCTGCTCAAATTCACGTGTGTCTGCATAAGTAATTCCTAGAAGCCTTGCTCGCCTCTGGGTGTTTTCTTCGTCATTCTGCCTGCGCTTGCGCTGTACCTCATCCTCATTCATAATCTTATTGTAGCATGAAAAGGCTTATAGTTATTCTTCATAATATCCGTTCCACCTATAATGTTGGTGCTATTTTGCGCACTTGTGATTGTCTTGGTATTGATGAGGTGGTTTTCTCTGGTTATACGCCTTTTATAGACAAAGGTCTGCCTTATGAGCGCGAAAAGCTCCAGAAACAAATTCATAAAACCGCTCTTGGCGCGGAAGAAACTCTCAAGTGGCATCGTGCGGAAGATATTATGGCTGAAATTGATGCCTATAAAGCTGAAGGGATGTTGATTACTGCTCTCGAACAGGGCGAGAATTCACTAAACCTCGCTGACGAACATTATATTAATGCGGATACGGTTCTTATTCTTGGCGAAGAGGTTCATGGTGTCCCAGTGGAAATTCTCGAAAAATGCCAAGTTCTGCTCGAGATTCCAATGTGCGGCACAAAAGAATCTTTCAATGTCTCTGTTGCGACCGGTATTGCGCTCTTTGCTTTGCGCAAAAATGAGCTTAACGGCTCAAGAAAATTTCTACGTACGCAAATATAACCCCGACAACCATCAGAATGTCGCGGATGCCGCTGATCCAGCCTACAATCTGGCCAGTCAGTGTATCAAAGCTTAGATAGGTAGAAACTATCCCCGAAACAAGCACGGTAATCATTAGGGCAAAAATAATCGATCCGATAATTCGCACGGCGCCTAACAGACAAGAATGCCCCATGCGGAAATAGAGTACGAGTGGGATAATTGCCACAAAAATCAGGTACAAAATGTTTTGTACTAAGCCCAAATCTAATACAGGGATGAGCTTGTTGATGAACTCAGCGAAAGTTGTCCCGAAGCCGTTGTAGACGGCTAAACCGGCAATCATTGCCACGAACGGAACACCAACCTGCCTCTTGAAGAAGAGAAAACAGATTATAAGAAGCACTAAAATAATTGCTAATGCCATATAAGGGCATTATAACATAAGCTCATTTAGAGAATAATCACTCTTTTTCGGCTTTTTGGGCTTTTTTGACGGCAGCTTCTTCGATTTCGTCGGACAAAACAGCATTACTGCCCTTGGCTTTTCTGTGTGACTCAGTTACGAGCTTAGAAATGAGCGCAACCTCGTCGTGAGGAGTATCTAGGAGCGGGAAGGTATAAGTGGTTTCTTCGCCAACCGTAGCCATGCGGAGTGTACCAATGTTAAAGACGGTATCAAAGAAGCCTTTTTGATGGAATGAGACGTCCTCAATGCGCTGAAGATCGATGATATTTGTAGAACCGCTAAAGAGAGAAGTGCGAATCTGCTGAATTGCGCGCTTGTTAGTGATATACATCTTGTTGTCGCGGTAAACAATATGGGAAACAATTGTAGCCAAAATGATAATGAAATAGGCTAATCCAATCAAGATATAGAGATATTTGGTCGATTCAGAACCAACAGCATCAAGGAAGCCTGAAACTGTAGGATTGTTTGCGACTACAACCAAAAGCATAGTTAAGAGAATAATGACAACAGACGCAAAAAGCCAAATACCAATCAGGCCAAGCTTTGTGCGGGTCATCGAAAGAACGACATGCTCGTCCTCGTTAAGGTCAATGTTTGGAAAATCTTTTGCGCTGCGAGCATGGCGCAATTTTTCTAGCTCCTTCTTCATAAAAATAGTATATCATAATGGGGAAGAATAGAGTAAACACCACTGGTATACTACTTGACATAAGCATTAAAAAGTAGTATAATAAGAAAGATTTACATAGGTAAATATTTTATGGAAAAAGCAATAATTGGACGCGAGGTCAAAGTAGATATCGATGGCATCGCGAGCGGTATTCCAGCTAAGGTCGACACCGGCGCTGACGGTTCCGCAATTTGGGCCAGCCGTATCCGTATAGACGAAGAAGGCTATTTGCACTTCTATCTATTCGATAAGAGCTCCCCGTTTTATACCGGTGAAGAAATCGTTACGAAGGACTATAGCGTAACTGAGGTTACGAGTGCTTCCGGACATGTTTTAATTAAATTCTGTCCGTATTTTAAGATTAAAATCGCTGGAAAAACTATTCGAACTCGCTTTGGTTTAAGTGATCGCTCGAAACACCGCTACCCAATTTTGATTGGAAGGCGTACAATTTCGGGGAAGTTCCTCGTTGATGTTAGTAAAGACGAGAACTTGATTCCGCTTCGTGATCATCATAAACACTTACGTGATGAGCTCGAGGCTAACCCGTACGAATTTTATAAGAAATATTATCTAAAAGAGGACTAATTATGAAAATCGCAATTTTGTCGAATGGAGATAAGAACTACTCCACTCAGCGACTTGTGGAAGAGGCTGAAAAGCGCGGCCACGAAGTCGAGATTGTGAAATACAAGAACTGCTTCGTATCTATCGAGCAGGGCAACAATGCGGTTTATTATAAAGGTAAACCCTTGCCAAAGTATGACGCAGTTATTCCACGTATTGCCAACTATATGACCAAGTATGGTACGACTATTGTGCGCCAGCTTGAGATGCAGGGCGACTATGTCCTATCTAAGTCAATTGCAATTACGCGTGCTCGCAACAAGCTTCGCTCTATGCAGCTTCTTGCAAAAGACGGCGTAGACATTCCAAAAACGGTTGTCTCGCGTAACACTACAGATATCGATGAGCTTCTTGAGCAGCTTGGCGAGATGCCAGTGATCATTAAGCTTGCTAGTGGTACACACGGTAACGGTGTTGTTCTTGCGGAAAACCGCAAGGCAGCCAAATCCGTACTTCAGGCCTTCTATCTTACGAACGATGATGGCGTGAACATTCTCCTTCAGGAATTCGTGAAGGAATCCGCTGGTACAGATATTCGTGCCTTCGTGGTTGGTAACAAAGTTGTTGCTAGTATGAAGAGGCAGAGTCTTGATGATGACTTCCGTTCTAATCTTCACAAAGGCGGTACTGGTACTCCAATCAAGCTTACTCCAGATGAGGAAAAGATTGCCGTTAAGGCCGCAAAGGCGATGGGTCTAAGCGTAGCTGGAGTAGATATTATGCGCAGCGCACGTGGTCCACTCGTACTTGAAGTTAACGCTTCGCCTGGATTCGGCATTGAAAAGGTAACTGGTCGCAACGTTGCTGGCAAGATTATCGAATATGTCGAACAGAATGCTAAGCGTACGGTTCGCCGTGATAAGGTCGGCGCCTAAAAGCTAATAAAAATAGCCAGATTAAGTTCTGGCTATTTTTGTGCTCTAAATTAGTTGCGATTCGTCTTAACGTAATCTTCTTCTTTTTCCATTGTGGAGCGAAGAGTGTATTCTTTGCAGTGATTGTCTTCGTTGCAGTTCTTGCCTTCGTAACTGAAGTTGCCGCCCTCTTGCCAAAGGTTAATGCCAATAGGATCAGTAAAGAGATTTGGGTCAATCCATGGGAGAACATCTGCGCTATCGATTGTCTCTGGATAATAGCCATTCTCGCGGTAATAAACCTCTTCGAGCGCGTAATAAATAGCATTAATGGAAACTTTGCGTTTCTCGTCGCGATCCATCTTGTTGATGTCTTGCTTTTGGAAGAAGAAAAGCACAGCAAAAACGCCAACGATTACGATACAAATAATAATTTCTAATACAGTAAAGCCTTTTTTCGTCTTCATTACTAATTATTTTAGCATAAAAAATAGCTCCGAAGAGCATGTCCTAATATGGTAGCACCGACTGGGATCGAACCAGTGACCTTAGGCTTATGAGTCCTACGCTCTAACCAGCTGAGCTACGGTGCCATACCAATTTTTAACATTATCGAGACTCAGCTGGTTAGAGCGAGTGCTTGATAACGATCTACTCGGCGCTTTTGCGCCTCGGACACAGCAGCTGAGCTACGGTGCCATACCAAAGATAGTGCTAGTATATCAGATTTAACTCATCAACGCTAGCGTAAGCTGTAAAAATAGCCCTAAGGCTATCAATAAATGGCGGAAGGGGTGGGATTCGAACTCACGGAGCTTTTTACACTCGCCGGTTTTCAAGACCGGTACCTTAAACCACTCGGTCACCCTTCCACTTAGGACATTCTAGCATAGTTTTACTCGGCTTGCAAAGCGTGGCATAATCTTTACTAAAAGGAGTGCCATGAAAGTTAGAATCAAGAAAATCGCTGAAGATGTAATTATGCCGCAATATGAGACGCCAGGCGCGGCTGGTTTTGACTTTCATGCTTATATTAAAGAGCCTTATGTTCTGAAGGTTAATAAGCGCTATGCTGTGCCGACTGGTTTAATTTTTGAGATTCCCGATGGGTATGAACTGCAAATTCGTGCTCGCTCTGGCCTAGCTGCGCGTAATGGCATTACGATGATGAACGGTGTTGGTACGATTGACTCAGATTACAGAGGCGAAGTGCATGTATTGCTGACGAATCGCGGGGAAGAAGATTTTGTGATTGAACCAGGCATGCGCATTGCGCAGGGCTTATTCGAGCGGGTTGATCAGGCGGAATTCGAATTAACCGACGAAGAATTCTCTGAAACGGAGCGGGGTAAGAAGGGCTTCGGTTCGACCGGAGTTTAGAAGACCACAAAAAAGCGGGCTATTAAGCCCGTTTTTTGTAGTTAGATTATTCTCCCGTTGGCTGACTTGGCTGTTCGCGCATCCAAGTTAAGATACAAACGTCGCGACCATTGAGATCCGTATGGAAGGTTGGTTCGTAGAGATGTTCGACGTCAGACGTAATCTTATCGCGCGGAATAGCAGAAGTACTACCTTTAATGATTCCGTCGTAATACTTGAACTTGCCAACATTCTTGTAGATACCAATACCAGAAGTCGTGCCAATTGCGGTAATGCTTGGATTAGTTACAGAAACATCGGCATTCTCAGTACCATAGTTTGGTGAATCAACGGGTTCTGGGACGCCCATTATAAGATCGCCGTTATCTACATACGCGCCGTAAGCTTCTGTGCCGTTAATATTAATTGTTGAGTCTAAGAGTGTTAACTCGCCGCTGAGCGTATAAAGACCATAGCTTGTGCCACGATTGATGGTAATATCGGCATTCTTAACTGTCATTTGGCCATCATTTACGATGCCTGTGCTTCTGCGACTAGTGCTATTCGCTGCGCTATCGTCATTGTCGATAGTTAAGCCATCGATGTTTGCTGTACCCGAGTTCTTGATATAGCTCATGGCGCAGGTATTTGAATTGGCATAGGAATGATGTAGCTTGATTCTTGTTGCAGTTAGGGTGCCCTTTGAATTTATTATGGAGCGATTGTCTCCATAGATATTATTGGTTGAAGGACATTGTGTACCGCTATCTTTTTGGGTGCGACTGAAAACGGAATCAGTAAGTATGAGCGTTGAGCTGCTTGAAGAGCTTGTGAGTAGGCTAATGGCATTATAATGAGTGGCTTGGGTTACGGTGGAATTTAGGATGCTTAGAGTGCCAGTGTTACTAATTGCGCCATAGATAGTGGAACCATTTTTAATGACATTATTAGACGAACTGTTTCCTCCGGAAATGGCCGTGTAGGAATCATTCTTGATTTCTGAGTTATCGATAGTATAGTTACCCCTAGACATCGTGATGGTCGAATAACTGTTATTGTTAGAATTCTCGGCCTTTGATTTTGTAATTTCGAGGTTACCGTCACTAAGGTTAATCGCGCGGTGGTTTCCGTAAATGTAAGAATTATCGGTAATCTTGACTGTACCGCTACCTTCTATAGCGCTTGGGCCAGTACCATAATCTCCATAGAGTTTACTATTCTTGACAGAAACGGTGCCTACGCTACTATTATTGACTACTTCATAAGCGTGAATCTCGAGGTTTTCAAGAGTTAGTTCAGGATTGACGGAGCTATCCTTGGCCTGAGCATTATTGATAAACGCGTCTGTCTCGTGATGGTCAATAACAGATGCGGAGGATGGATCGTCGTCCGTAATAGTAAGTTTGCCGTTATTTGTAATCT
>JAZQSO010000069.1:0-4227 GCA_045630145.1 Candidatus Nanosyncoccaceae bacterium | reverse complement strand
CTAGCGGTCGTGAATGGCGGAGCTGGTTTGCGTAGGCCTGGTGTATGCTCAACGGCGCTGACGAGATATTCGGCATTAATTAGCTTTTCGAGGAAGGCTCTTACTTCTTCTTCGTTATCGAAAGTGTGGTTTAAAGTGGCTGGGAAACCGAAATCGCCGACAACTTTATAAGTGAATTTACTGGCGAATTTCTCGATCTGCTGCTCGCGCTCAACAATAAGGCGGAGCGCTGGGCTCTGAACACGGCCGGCAGAGATGGCGCCTGGAACTTTCTTGCGGACGATGCCAGAAAGGTCGAAACCGACGAGCATGTCGAGGGTTTGGCGGGCCTGTTGACTAGAAACCATGGCCATATCCACAGTGCGTGGATTTTGAATGGCGGCTTCAAGCGCTGGCTTGGTGATTTCGTGGAAAGTAATGCGTGCAGTATCTGCAGGCAATTTGAGCACCTGAGTAAGGTGCCATGAGATGGCTTCTCCTTCGCGGTCTTCATCCGTTGCGAGCCAGACTTTGTCGCAAGCTTTCATGGCCTTTTTAAGATCGGCGAGGATTTGTTTGTGTCCCGGGTCAACTTCGTAGGTGACGTCAAAAGTGTTTTTGTCTACCTTAGTATCTTTGCGAATGTGGCCGACGGAGGCAAGCACTTGGAAATCTGAACCAAGGTATTTCTCGATGGTGTGGGCTTTCGCTGGAGACTCTACGATAACTAAGTTTTTGCTCATATTACTTTATATTAACATTTTTGTCTTGCACTAGACTAGCAAGTTTTTGTCAAGATAGAAAGCATGAGAGTTGTTTTAAGTGGTACAATTAATCAAAAGGAGTGTGATTATGGACTGGGATGAATACTTTTTGAAAATTGCTGAAACGGTTGCTTTACGTTCGAAGGATCCATCAACGAAGGTTGGCACGGTGATTACAACCAAAAATCATCGCCCGATTTCTTTTGGCTACAATGGTTTAATTCAGCATGCCGATGAGTCGAAACTGACGCTTTCGGAGCGCCCAATGAAATACTATTTCGCGATTCATAGCGAAATGAATGCGATGATTTTCTCGCACTGTGATTTAACGGATTGCATGGTTTATAGCAGTGTGGCACCTTGCGTGGATTGTTTGCGCCATCTCTTGCAAGCAGGCGTAACGCGTATTGTGTATCGCCAGTTGCATGTTAATTCGCACGCTAAGAAAGCTAAGGCTTCAATGCAGAATCCAGAGACAGATAAGGCAATTATTGCCCTACTTGAAGCTATGCCACATGTCGAAACTTTGAACTATACAAACGGCAAGAGTTACATCGAAGATTTGCGTGACGCTGCAGAATAGATCTTAGGATTCGAAGCCAAAAACAATACGGACGTCCTCGATGTTTGATAGGCTCATAAAGACTTTGAGCTCGTTTTTGAGGGTCGTAACGTATTTAATGTAGTAATCTTCGAATTCTTTGCGGATTTCTGGCGTTTTGGCATGAGATAGCGGGTCTTCGAGCCAGTGTTCGATTTCGCCAATGCTGAGATAGCTAATGTGATGTAAATCGCCGTCAGTCACGACATAGTAATCGTCTTCGTCGTGGATTTTTTCGGACTCAAACCAGATATTGCGTAAAAGATTGAAATCGCTTGGTGTATTTGGCCAGCCTTTAGGCGGAGCGATAGCTTCAATCTCGTCATCTTCGTAGTGGCAGTTAGCGAGAATGCCAAACAAAATGTAGCTACGCCAATCGAGGGGTGATATAACGCGTTCGTCTTCGGACTTATGACCAATGCGTAGTGCTTGGTAATCCTGTAAGAGAATTCTTTCCCTAGTAGTCTGCGGATAGCGTTCGTAATCGAAAACTTGTTGAAGCTTAGGGTTTTGCTTGAGATTTTTAAGCCACTCGTGCCAATAGGCGCTGGCGTCGCGCCAGTCGTAATTCATGTTGCCCATACTAAAGTTAATTCGTAAATCTGGGCATTCTTTTTCTGGATTAAAATGCTCGACAGTGAGATTTTTGCCGACTACAAGCCAACGCTTCGTGTAGCTGTCTTTAACTTCTAAGAAGGAGTGAATATCTGTGCCCATAACCTATTTCATCTTGTCTGGAATAGTCCAGTTGTGTTGCTTCATTTTGTTGATTTGCTCGTGACGTTCTTTGGCATTTTTAATGGCGCGATCGCGACCAAAAACCATTTCGACACGGGCAAGATAGTGGCTTTCGATGAGATTGAATGGCAAATAGAAAAGACTACCAAACCAAAAGACTTTAATATTCCAAAATAGTGGCAAGAAGGCGAGGTACCACTTCCCGACTAGAATTAACCAAACAATGAGTCCAGCGAGCGTACAGTAGCTAATGAAACGCCAGAAGCGCATGAGGCCGAGGTCGATAATCTCGGTGACATTAAAATGCGCGCGTTTCCGGGAGTTGATGGAATTCTTAGACGAGACAGCACAAATAACCCACCAAATAGCTAAGAGAATGATGTAGATAATAAGGATAGCGATAATGATGCTCATGAATAAAGTATAACAAGAAAAATCCCTCAGCGCGAAGCTGAGGGATAGTGGTATTACTGACAGAAAGCGTAGGTGACGTTGCAGTATTCGCCGGAGATTTCGCTGAGAAACTCGTCGAGCCGTGTAATGGCGCTGATGCTGCGTCTTGCAATATCTACTGTGTCTAACTGATCATCGTTGCTGCCAGTGATTGTGATAATGATCTTGTAGAGCATGCGTTCGGCGTGACTGTAGTTGCCCTTGGATTTAACGATGGCCGTGATGATGTTTGGGCTATCGACAGGGGCGGCGAAACAGTTGCGGCTGAGCTGCTCTGCAATCAGTGCGGCATTTTTGGCGTAGCACTGTGGATCGGGTCTCTCGTTTTCGTTGAATGCGAACGAGAAGCTGGCGTTTTCGGCATCCTCGCCCAAGTAGTTCTTTACGAAGACCTTGTCGCTTGTGACGAACTGCACAGTAATGGCGCCGTTATGATGATTCATATTCTTGTCGAGAAGATGCTGTCTGGTGATGTTTGCGATATGCTTCGCAATTTCGAAAAAGCCTTTCATGTTTTCAGATGACCTCCTTGTGGGAATAAGACAGAAAATGGCGTTCTTTACAAATCAGTAATACTTTATAAAGAGCGCCAATCGGATTAGCATATTATGCCACTATGTATGATTGTTGTCAAGAATATGATCAAAAATTCAAGCATCAAAAAGCCCCAGGTAAGGGTGGGCATCACCTGGGGCTATTTGACCCTTTAACACACCTCCTAAGGCAACCGGGATGAACCCGGAGCGTGACCCACCTCACACATGGGGTCCGCCGGTTAAAGGGATTGCTAGCCTTAGAAACGTCTATCTAAGTGGAGGTAATACTTTTCTCTTTAAGCCATAATAGAAGAAACTTAAAGGCCGATAGGGTTTCTAAAGCACGCAACACTTGCTAGAATAAAACTAGCAATGTCTATGGGTTATTTAGGTGCGGCTTTTTGATTCCTAAGAACCAAAAACTACTTACATAATAGCACTTATTTGCCTATACGTCAATACTTTTTGATGTATTTTGTAGAAAATCAATAGTAAAATGCCATTTTTTAACACCTTATTGTCCGAATTAACAGAGGTGAAAGTGCTTATTGTTATTTTTGAAAATTATTGTATAAAATGGGCTAAAATATCAATATTTTGCAATAAAATCGGCAATTTCGCCAAGGATTTTTGGTAATTTTTCCTTTTCTTCTGCTGTGAATTTTGAGAGCACAAAATCGACGTCTCCGGTCTGTCTGCGGAGATCATCATTAGCGGTGCCAACGCGGAGGCGTGGGAATTCTTCTGTGCCTAGCTCGGCGATGCAGGATTTGAGACCGTTGTTGCCACCTGCGCTACCCTTTTCGCGGAAACGGAGCTTGCCGAAGTCTAGATTAAAATCGTCACAGATGATCAAGAGATCGCTTGGCTGTAGCTTGTAGAAGTTCATGACAGCGCGAGCAGCGCGGCCGACTTCGTTGTAGTAGGTTGTAGCTTTAATAAATAAAGTATCACCGTCTTTAGTGCTTTGACAGAAGAATTTTGGCGTGTCTTTCCATTCGAGTTTATGGACTTTGGCATAAAAATCCAGGGCTAAGAAGCCTGTATTGTGGCGCGTCCAATTGTATTGTGTTCCGGGATTGCCGAAACCGATTATGACCTTCATTGGTATAAGTATAACATCTTGAGCTTATATATCTATTTCTCTCAATCTCGC
>JAZQSO010000068.1:0-9306 GCA_045630145.1 Candidatus Nanosyncoccaceae bacterium | reverse complement strand
AATCTTCCGTAAAAAGTTTAACAAAGAAAAACCAGTTACCAAGAAGCGCGCTTTGATTATGGGCTTTGTGTCTTGCTTGTCACTACTACCGGGCTTCTCAAGAATTATGCTCACGGTGATTGCTGGTCGTGCGCAGAATATTAAGGAAGGGAAGTCACTGCGTTATGCTATTCTCGCTAGCGCGCCATTCTTGCTCGTTGTCTTTGTTCGCTCGCTATTTATGCCGGGGGGCGCACAGCTTTTCTCTGAAGAATTTGGTCCAGTTATGATTGCTAACCTTGTAAGCTTTATTATTACGCTCTTCGCGCTTCGCTTTATTATGAAGAACGAAGAAAAGAAGATTATTCGCGGTGCTGCTTGGTATCAGGCAACGCTTGCGCTATTTATCTTATTCTTCCAGTTGATGTTCTGAGTATGAAAAATCCCCTGCTCGAAAGCGGGGGATTTTGTAATCAGTGATGGCATGCGCAGTATTCGAGGAACTGCGGGAGCAATGCGAATTCTGCGGGCTTTTCGCCGCGGATTTTGCAATGCCTGGTGTATCTGCGGTACAGATAGCTCAGGATACTTAGCGCATCATTGCAACCTTCGGCAGTTAAACGCCAAACATTGTCCGGAGTAATCGTAACGTCTTTGCCAAGTTCGGTGGATCTGTTCCACTGTTCGGCAAACTCGTTACCGAGGTCGGTGCTAACGCCAACGCCGTAGATTTCTTCTGCGTAAGCAGAACCAACGATGAAGGCTTTCTTCTGGTCGAACTGTTCCTTCGGATAATTGACGCCTGGCACGATAGTAAGCGCATAGTAATCGCTGCGACTCAGCTCAATCCTCTCGTATTCGAATACTTGATTGAGAATTGTCTCGTCTTCACGATACTTGCGTGAGCTCATGTACTTCATCCAAGCAACGGAAAGCTTCCAGATTTCTGAACCATGTTTCTCGTTGAGTTTGTTGGTGCATCTGACGCCGGCTGCTCTTGGATTGCAGAAGCGGTTCAGACGCCATTTTAACCAGACATCCCAGTTATGCAGGACGGCTTCAGCTCCAACTGAGAAATAAATAGCCTGTTGCTCGTCGATTTCGGCGGAATTGTCGCCAATGCGAGCAATCAGTCCAGATTTCTCAATGCTCTTGCCATTGTTCTTGTGAGAATAATGGAAGTGGATCGTATTGAGATCTTCGTAGCTGAAATCTGCAAGCTCGAGGTTGGATCGGCCAGAATGAGTCTGAGTCGGCACGATAGCCGAATAGCGCTCATAATCGTTAATGTAACGACGGATTAAATCCTGATGGTCGAAGGTGTTAAAAGTAGCCTCACTGATTGTACTATAGGTAATGTGCTTAATCATATAAATCCTCCTTTGAAACAGGGAATGGATGGAATATGCGTATCTGATTATTATAGCATAAACACCTTGGAAAGTCAATGGCGCACCTCTTGAAGATATGTTAAAATAATCTTGTGAAAATAGATAAAATCCGAAATTTTTGTATTATTGCGCACATCGACCACGGCAAGTCTACATTGGCCGATCGTATGCTCGAGCTTACTGGTACTGTCGCCAAGCGTGAGATGAAATCTCAGCTGCTCGATAGCATGGAGTTGGAGCGCGAAAAGGGAATCACGATTAAGTTGACGCCAGTGCGTATGGAATACAAAGATCATGCTCTGAATTTAATTGACACGCCAGGGCACGTGGATTTTTCCTATGAGGTTTCGCGCTCGTTGCAGGCGGTTGAGGGTGCTATTCTTGTTGTTGATGCTACACAGGGTATTCAGGCGCAGACTTTGGCAAATGTTTATCTTGCGCTCGAGCAGGATTTGACGATTATCCCTGTCATTAACAAGATTGATTTACCGGCCAGCGACGTGCCACGCGTGACGGCCGAGATTGTGAACTTGCTTGGTTGTGATCCTGATGAAATCATTAAGGTTTCAGCAAAGACGGGCGAGAATGTCGATAAGGTGCTCGATGCGATTATTGAGCGAGTGCCTGCGCCAAAGCTCGAAGAAGGCAATGAGACTAAGGCTTTGATTTTTGACTCCTACTTCGATGATTATCGTGGTGTGGTTCTTTATGTCCGTATGTTTGGTGGTAGCTTGCCGAAGAATGCCAATATTACAATGATGGCGACTGGTTCGAAAGATATCGCGCTTGAAGTTGGTATTTTGAATCCAAAGATGTCTCCGCGCACAAGCCTCGAGCCGGGCGAGATTGGCTATATCGTGACGAACCTTAAAGCGACTCGCGAGGCAAAGGTTGGCGATACCGTCACTCTTACGAAGAATCCTGCCAAGGAACCGCTCCCAGGCTATAAGAACGTTCATCCTTTTGTTTATGCTGGCTTCTTCCCGGTTTCGAACGATCAGTATAAGGATTTGAAGGATGCGATCGAGAAGTTGTCTCTCGCGGATTCGGCTTTGCAGTTCGAGCCTGAGAATTCGCCGGTCTTGGGCTTTGGCCTCCGCATTGGTTTCTTGGGGCTTCTGCATATGGATATTATTCGCGAGCGTTTGGAACGCGAATTTAAGCTTGATTTAATTGTGACGAATCCATCGACAGACTACCATGTTTTGATGACGAGTGGCGAAGAAGTAGATATTCGCAGTGCTTCGGATTTGCCAGATGTGACTTTTGTTTCGGAGATTCGTGAGCCTTGGGCGAGAGGCGAGATTATTACGCCAAAGGAATATATCGGCGCAATTCTCGAGCTTATCGTGCAGAAGCGTGGCATTCAGAAGAATATTTCATATATTGATACGCGTGCCGTGATAGATTTTGATGCGCCAATGGCAAACCTTTTGACGGATTTCTATGACCAGCTTAAATCTGCCACGTCGGGCTATGCGAGCTTTAACTATGAGCTTGGTGGCTATCGAGCAGATGATTTGGTGCGCGTAGATTTCTTAGTGGCAGGCGAACGTGTTGATGCTTTGTCGGTGATGGCGCACAGAAGCGAGGCTGATGGCATTGGCCGCACAGTTACGAAGAAATTGAAGGAAGTGATTCCGCGACAAAACTTTGAGGTGGCTTTGCAAGCTGCGATTGGCGCAAGGATTATCGCGCGCGAAACTCTCGGCGCTTACCGCAAGGATGTTACCGTGAAGATTCATACGGGTGACCGCGACCGCAAGGCGAAGCTTGTCGAGAAACAGAAGCGTGGTAAGGCAAGGATGAAGAGATTTGGTAAGGTGGATATTCCAAGCGAAGCGTTTACTGTATTGTTGAAGCGAGATTAAAAATCATAACATACGGAAAATACGACACGCAGAACAGTGTCGTATTTTGTATGTAATGATTAATCTTGCTAGCGAAGCAGAGAGATGTTTGTTATTAACTAAAATTTCTTGAGCGACGCTGCTTACGTGTGGTTTTTGTTCAAGTTATCCAAGTTAACCAGGTTGTCCAGGTTGTCCGGGTTAACCAGGTTAACTTGGACATGAGTGATATATCAGCGGAGGCAACTAAGTTGCTTCTCGAAAAAAGACGCATTAATAATGAACTTATATTCTCAAGAGTAATAATGGCTTACTATAAAGCCGTAGTATACAAAAATATTCCACCGTGCTGTGTGGAATATTTTTCTGTATACTACTGGGCTTTATCTAGTAAGCTGTTTATTACTCTCTCGAATACAATCTCACGGCTATCGTCGGATTGAACCTCGATAAGCAAACCAAGCTTCCTATAAGTCTCCAAAACCGGCAAGGTCTTCTCATTAAACTCAGCGATACGTAATATGAGCGCTTCTTCGTTCTCGTCGTCGCCACGCGCGCCGCGATCGTTATTTTCTAGTGCTAACTTGCGGCGCTTCTCGGCTTCTTCGGTCGAAATATGCAAGAAGATTGCTGCCTTGATCTCATGTCCGCCATCGGCTGCGGCCTTGATGACATC
This sequence comes from Candidatus Nanosyncoccaceae bacterium, assembly GCA_045630145.1. Taxonomy (GTDB): domain Bacteria; phylum Patescibacteriota; class Saccharimonadia; order Saccharimonadales; family Saccharimonadaceae; genus UBA2834. The sequence goes on along the minus strand of JAZQSO010000068.1, from coordinate 5,410 downwards.
ATACTCCTCGCCTTCCCAGCGGCCGATACTACTTAGAACCAATGGTTTGCCAGCGAGCTGCTCGGTGCCGAAGTATGGCAAAACAATGCTGCGGAATTTGTCGGTGTTGGCGAGTGCGCCGGAGTTCATTTCGGCTCTGAGTTCTGCGTCGCGCTCTTGAGCTTCGCGTAAAATCGCGCCTGAGCTTAGAAATTCACCACCCAAGGTTTCGGCAAGGCGTGTGCCGACGGTGTCTTTGCCTGAAAATGGCATGCCAAAGATGTTAATACTTCCGCTGCCGAGCCAGGCCTTTATTGTCTCGATATTTTCCATAATTTAATGCTAAAATTATATCATATGGAAAATCCGAATTTAGCCGTCGGTGGTAATGGTGGGGCCGGTGAAGCGGACAATGGCCAGAAAAAGTCTTTGTTGGATAAGCTCACAAATCTCGGCGGAACGCCAAAACCAGAAGAACCGATAGATTATTCCAAGCTTGAAAATGTCAAAACCAAGAGTATGGTTGAGTCACGGCATGCCAATGCAACTCAAGAGCTTCAGCAGCTTCAAATGCTCGAGGAGCAGCGTCTTGCGCAGATTCGCATGGACGAAAAAGTTGCTGCTGCGAAAAAGACTAGCGTCTATGTTACAGTCGCGGTGATCTGCATCGTTCTCTTAATTTGTCTCGTCTTCTTCTTCCTGAGCCTCGCGAAATATCTCCGCAAGCCGACTGATGCAGAAATTGGTGGTGGCACGGGTGGATCTTCGCAGGTTGCCAACCTTGGCACTTATGCCTGTAAGAAGGCGGATTGCGAAGTTGTTCTAGAAGAAATGGCAGACGGTCGCCAGCTTATTCGAGATGATGGCTACCTACTCTATGATCAAGGTAAAGAGGAAAGCTTCATCTTGACGCTCGAGGGTGATTATGTAGATTTTACAGAGTTCTCATGGGGAGACAAGCAGTATCTTCTTGCTAAAAATACCGAGGGTCTAGGCGCAATCTTCTCGACTACGGATAATAAATATATAACAGACGCAATTTATGAATCGGTTATTGGTGATGCGACGGACGGCGCGTATGCTGGCTTGGATTGGGTTATCGGTAAATTTATTATCGCTAAACGTAGTGGCTCTTATCGCCTAGTAGATATTACGGACGGCACAGAAAAAGTTTCTGGTATCTTGGGTGTCTTTGCGACGAAGTCTGGCTATTATGTTGCTAGGGAAGAAAATGATGTATTGCGCGTCTTTAACTCTTCAAAGAATCAGGTACTGCTTACCGAATCTGGCCAGCAGCTTTACGAACGCGACGGATTCCTAATCGTTGCGACCTCAGAGCGCTTTGAGATTTACAAGAATGACGGCTCCGCTGCGCGCAGTGAGGAATGTCCATTCTATAACGAACTTCGCGAAAAAGATCGTGGCGCGATTGTAGATTTCTTGAACGGCAACTCCGCCTATACCCATATCAAATAGCGCAAAATTAGCAGACCTTGCCAAAGAGTGCTAAATGGCATAAAATAAGCTTATGACTGAACGTCAAAGAGAAATTCTTTTTGCTATCATTGAGGAGTACGCAGAGCTAGCTACACCAGTTGGTAGTGTTACGCTTGCGAAACTTTTTGATGTTTCTTCGGCAACAATTCGCGCCGAGATGGTAAAGCTTGAGGAGATGGGCTATATTATGCAGCCGCACACCTCAGCTGGTCGTGTGCCTACTGATGCTGGCTATCGTCTCTATGTGAATCAGCTTCAGGAGAATCTTGAGGGCGAGTCACATCGTCTTGAGGCAGAAGCTGGCGTATCATCGGATCGCCCAAAGCGCGCACTTGAGACCCGCATTCAGGCGCAAACCCGCTCGGATTATGCTATTCGTAGTGCTGTAGATAGCCTCGTAGAGCTTACGGGCAACCTTGGTCTTGCGACGGTTGGCGACCAGCTATATATCTCTGGCTTTGGTAATCTCTTTTCGCAGCCTGAATTCTCGCAGTCTACCCAGGTGCAAGCTGTTGCTAAGTTGCTGGACAACATCAAGCCATGGCTTCGTGAGGTCTCGCCAAATGAAACCATTAATGTTTACATCGGCACGGAGAACCCAGTTGGCAAAACTTCGAACGTCTCTTTGATTATTTCTCGTTTCCGCTCACCATTTTCGGACCATAGCTATATTGGTGTGCTTGGCCCAACGCGGCAATCATATAAACGTGTCATGTCGCTCGTGCGCCATGCTGGATTAATGTTGGAGGATATATTGTTATGAAATTTGCAAAAGATACAGATAACCAGCCAGAAGAGGTAGAAGAAGTCGTTGCACAGCCAGAAGCCGAAGAAGCTCAGGCAGAAGTTGTCGAGTCGGAACTTGATGCGCTTAAGGCTCAATTCGAAGCCGAGAAAGCTGAACTTGTAAACGATCTTCAGCGCACGCGTGCAGATTTTGAGAATTATCGCCGCGCCGTCGAGCAGCAGCGCCAACTTTATGGCGAAACCGTTAAGGAGTCGACCGTCAAGAAAATCTTGCCACTTCTGGATAATATCGACCGCGCTATCGTGGCTCAGCCAGAAGCGATGGGTCCGCTCGAAAAGAGTTTCGCTAAGACTCTCAAAGAACTCAATCTTGAAAAGGTTGTTCCAGAAATCGGTGACGAATTTAACCCAGATATGCATAATGCCGTTATGGTTGAAGGCGATGGCGAGGAAGAAACGATTGCAGAAGTTTTGCAACCTGGCTATATTTATGATGGCCAGCTCGTCCGCGAAGTGCTCGTGAAGGTCGCCAAGAACTAACATGAAATTTATTGTAATTACATTATTTCCAGAGATGTTCGAAAAAGTCTTCGGGCAGTCTATGCTCTGGAAGGCAACCGATCGCGGTCTCGCCGAGTTTGAGATGATGGACTTGCGTCAGTTCGGTCTCGGCCCACGCCATCAAGTTGACGATACGCCTTATGGTGGCGGCGATGGTATGCTTTTGAAGCCAGAGCCAATTTTTGCTGCCGTCGAAGCTGCAAAGGAAAAGCTTCCAAACGCAAAGGTGGTTCTCATGACGCCAAAAGGCCCAATCTGGAACCAAAAGCGTGCGCAGGAATTTGCCACGGCTGATACCGACTATATCTTTATCTGCCCGCATTACGAAGGCTACGACGAGCGTATTTTGACACTCGTAGATTACCAGGTTTCCATTGGTAAATTCATTTTGACGGGTGGCGAAATTCCAACCATGGCCGTGATAGATAGCATTGTTCGCCTTATTCCAGGCGTGCTTGGTGGTGTAACTTCTGCCGCAATCGAAAGCTTTAGTGATGGAGATAATTACGAATATCCGCAGTATACGCGTCCAGAGGTCTTCCGTGGCATGCGCGTGCCAGAAATCCTACTCTCTGGCAATCATGGTGAGATAGATAAGTGGCGCGCTGCAAACTGTCCAACTAAGCCGAGCGAGCAATAATGAACCTCGCTTCGCCAATCGAGGATGTGAAGGGGATTGGCCCTAAAACCAGCGAGATTTTGAATCACGCTGGGATTTTTATGCTCCGCGATTTGATCTACCACCTGCCGAGAGATTATCAGAACTTTCAGCAAGCGGCGAGTATTAAAGATTTGCAACCTGGCCAAGTTACAATTAAAGCCCGCGTCGATAGTATTTCGACTAGTCGCCGCCGTAGAGGTTTAAACCTTACCGAGGCGACGCTTCGGGATAAGACTGGCGCCCTTCGCGCAATTTGGTTTAATCAGCCTTACCGCGCTAAACAGCTATCGACGGATAAGGAGTACTATTTCTCTGGCAAGCTTGAATTTTCTTATGGTCGCTACCAGCTCATGAATCCATCGGCGGAGCTTGGCAAAGACATTGAGGCGGATCCAAGTAAATCTCTCCAGCCAATTTATCCCGCTCGCGGCACGATTAAAAGTCATGATTTTGTAAAATACATCAAAACTCTCGAGAATACCATCGCGTTAACTCCAGATCTAATCCCAGATTTCCCTGGCCGTGCCGATGCTTTAATGGATGTGCATTTTCCGGAGACGGTAGAGCAGGCCAAGCGAGGTCGCGAATATCTTGCTACGGAAGAATTATTTAGCTTACTTCTTGCTTCGAAACTCAACCGCGAAGAAAACAAGCGTATGCGCACTACTCCAATTCCGCACGATTTGGAACAATTCAAGGCGATGCTCGCAAAACTTCCGTTCCCGCTCACGGGCGCTCAGAAACGTGCACTTTGGGAAATCATGCAGGATATGGAGCAGGAAATCCCGATGAACCGCCTCTTGCAGGGCGATGTTGGCTCGGGTAAGACGATGGTAGCTGCGCTCTCGGCCTTTATTGCGGCGAAAGCCGGCTTCCAGACTGCACTTATGGCGCCGACGGAAGTGCTCGCTACGCAGCATGCCGAAGGTTTGTCGGAATTATTTGGTAGCGAAATGAAAATCGCTCTCCTGACTGGCTCGACTAAGCATAAAGACGAGCTCAAGAAACATATCGCGGCTGGCGAAGTAGATTTGGTGGTCGGCACGCATGCCCTCATAACGGATAATACTGTCTTTAAGAATCTCGGCCTCGCAATTATTGATGAACAGCATCGCTTTGGTGTGGCGCAGCGTCAGAAGCTGCTTTCTAAGGCACATACTTTACCACATCTTCTCTCGATGACGGCAACTCCGATCCCGCGCTCTTTGCAGCTCACAATTTTTGGCGACCTTAGTGTTTCTGTGCTTGATGAGCTTCCGGCTGGCCGCCAGGCAATTACGACTAAAATCGTCTCGCCAAACTCTACAAAGCAGATGTGGGATGCTATTGTTCCGGAGCTGAAAACGCATCATCAGGCCTATTACATATGCAAGAAAATTGACGACGATGGTAAAAGCGAGCTTGCTTCCGTAAAGCGCGAATGTCAGCATATCGCCAAGATGTTCCCGGATTACCACGTGGATTTGTTGCATGGCAAAATGAAACCAGCCGAAAAAGACGAAATTATGAAGCGATTCGCTGCTGGCCAGATAGATATTCTTGTAAGCACGACGGTGGTCGAGGTGGGCGTAAATGTTCCAAATGCGACTGTGATGGTGATTAAAGATGCAGATCAATATGGTCTTTCTCAGCTTCATCAGCTCCGTGGCCGTGTTGGCCGTGGCAAAGATGCAAGCTATTGCTATCTCGTGAATTCTAGCTCTGAAGCGCCAACGCGTAGGCTGCGAGAAATTGAGCGCTCACAAGATGGTTTCTATCTTGCTGAGGTAGATTTGAAACTCCGTGGTCCAGGCGAAATTTACGGTGCCTTGCAGCACGGTGCGCTTGATCTCAGAATTGCTTCCGTTACTGATACGAAACTCGTGCATAAGGCCAACCAGCTCGTCGATAACTTTATCAAGAAGGGTTACGATTTGCTAGAATATAAAGAGTTAGCGGATTCAGTTCGTAAATATCAACGCTTAA
>JAZQSO010000067.1:0-2689 GCA_045630145.1 Candidatus Nanosyncoccaceae bacterium | reverse complement strand
TAAGCACCAGCAGTTCTTCGATTAATTCTTCTCTACTTGGTACAGCCTTCTGACGGCGAGCCCTTTTCTGTTCTCTGGAATAGCCTGCGGCATCGATCGCACTTTTTACGGTTCCGAAGTATTCTTTATAGATGCCCACTTTAGGCAGTCCGTTCTTTCCGAATTCGTAACTAAGAGGCACCCTGCCATTCGAAATGTAAAAGTCATGAATCGCATTAACTAGCTCCTCACGCTTCTTGTTGTCTTCCGGATTTCCTCCAATAATAAACATAGAATCCCTCCTTATATAATCTATGCAAATGGATACTAAAAATGAACATTTGCAGTTGCAAAAGTATTTATATTATACCACAAACCGTCCTAATAGTCAATATAAGTAACAATCCTTAAGCAGCAAAAAGCCGCCCCATAGGACGGCCTCTTTCTACATCTTCTGCGCCAAGCGAATCGAAGAGTGGTTTATATAAACAAAGTCCGCAATAAAGATAATCAATGACAAGCTACCAAAGATAATTGTAAGTAAGAACATCAAGTTCTCTGTTTCTAGGACAGATTGCTGCGTACTAATAATACTTACACTATCGTTCGTTGCCTGAATCTCCCGATAAATAAGTTTCTCCGCCTCCGACGCATTTGCCATGATAGACTCCGCATTCTCGTCGACTTCATGCTTAATCGTAAAGCTAGCAGGATCGGTTTCAAGCAAACCCATGTAGCTCTGAAAGCTCGCAATTGCAGCGAGTGCCATTACGAGACCCAAACCGGCAATAATAATACCATCCACAGTAACCCTTGAGATAAACGGCCTATTTTTGGCATAAATTTGCTTGCGAACACTTGCCGCATTTTTCGCAGTTTTTGTTGGCATTTTTGTTTTTCCTGTTTAGTTATTTTAATAATAGCACAAGCAAGATGTTTAGGCCCTTGCAAAAAGCTTTTAGCTCCCCAATAATAATAGATAGAAATAGTGGAGGTATCATGAGCAAATTCGACGATCAATATATTGATCTCTGTAAGCGTATTTTGGCGCACGGCGAAAAAGTAACTAATTATAAAAAGACAGACAAGCGCAGCAAAAAGGTCGCTTCTGCCATTCCAGATCATCGTGCCCAAGCCACCAGCGCCGCCGAGACGATTCGCCTCCCTCATCAGGTTCTCCAGTTCGATCTCGAAGAAGAGTTCCCTATTCTCGTTTCCAAGCAAGTCGGCTTTAAAACCGCCGTGCTCGAAATTCTCTGGATTTACCAAGTCGCTTCTAATGATGTTCGCTGGCTCCAAGACCGCAACGTAAAAATTTGGAACGAATGGGAAATTGCCGAAGACGGCAGCTATCAAGGCCGCAACATTAACAAAATCTTCGCCGAAAAGCACCCAACCGAAGAAAAGGCAGATTTCGCCCACACTATCGGCACCGCCTATGGCTGGATCGTGAACCGCTACGACCTCATTCGCAACCTCATCGAAACCCTCAAGAGCAACCCTGGCAACCGCCGTATGGTGCTCAGCCTCTGGCAGAACGAATGGCTAGAGACTGCCGCCCTTCCTAGCTGCGTCTGGAATTCCCAGTGGAATCTTATCGATGGTCGCCTTAATGTTTTGGTTACTTCCCGCTCATCTGACGTTCCACTAGGTTTACCATTCAACGTCGTGCAATATGCTGTGCTTTGCAATCTTATTGCGCAGTCCGTCGGCGCCCGCCCAGGCCAGTTTACTTTCGTCACGAACGATGCGCATATTTATGCCAACCAAATCGACGGCATTCGCGAGCAGATCTCCCGCTACGACAAAGCCGTCAAAGACGGTACTCTGCCAAAGGCGCCAAAGCTCTGGATTAATCCAAAAGTCAAAGATTTCTACAAATTCGATAACTCTCGCGAACTCAAGGACATCCGTCTCGAAGATTACGAGAATCTTGGCAAGATCGTAATGCCAGTCACGGAGTAAAAATGTTTAGTATTATCGCAGCAGTCGGCAAAAACAATGAGCTCGGCAAGAAAGGAGACCTCGTTTTTCATATCAAAGAAGACATGAAATTCTTCAAGGAAACTACCACTGGACATACGGTCGTTATGGGCTTCAAAACTTGGAAGAGTTTGCCAAAGAAACTCCCAAATCGTAAGAACATCGTCGTTTCATTCGATCCAATCGAAGGTCCAGACGAATGCGTTACGGATCTCAAAAAGTTCATCGAGAAAAACGAGGATACTGATGAAGAAATCTTTATCATTGGCGGCGGCTCAATCTATGCGCAATTCCTCGACCATGCTAAAAAGCTCTACTTGACCGAAGTCGACGGCGAAGACAAAGATGCTGATGTATTCTTCCCTGATTTTGATAAAACCAAGTATACAAGCAAGGTTTTACAGAAAGGCGAAGCTGGCGATCTAAAATATCAAATGTGCCTATATGAGCGCAAATAAAAAAATAACCCCCACAGGGGGCTATTTTTATATAAGCACAGGATACATCTTCTCGCTACGCTCCTACGACAACCGAACCTACGGTTCGCATCCTATCCACCCCAGCCAGAAAGATAAAAAAATTGCCCTAACGGGCATCTTTTTATCTTTCTGGTGGGCGGTATAGGATTCGAACCTATGACCTCTTCTACGTCAAAGAAACGCTCTAGCCAACTGAGCTAACCGCCCGGATGTTTTGAATTATATCAGACAATTCCAAATCTTGCAAA
>JAZQSO010000066.1:0-32500 GCA_045630145.1 Candidatus Nanosyncoccaceae bacterium | reverse complement strand
ATTTAAGCTACTGAGCAATGTGGATTTGCTCTTGTTGTTGTATCTCGCAATTGAACTGTCCTTATCTTATAAAACTTCAGAAAAAGTGTCAATAGATTTTTGGGACTTTTTTTAAAAAATCCCACTTTTTTTCGATTTTCGGCTAAAAAATAAGCACTCAACCTCTGTTAAGCGCTTTAGAAAATATTTGCGATAATTACTCCAATTATTATGCCCAAGATCCCGCCAATAATAGCCTGAGGGATGGTATGACCTTCAACAACCTTCTGTTTCTGGTATTTCTTTTTGCCGTCAACAGCCATAAGATTCAATAATTTGCCCTGCTGGCCTACCGCATAACGCACATTTACAGCATCGTATATTACTATTACTGTCGTACAAGCCGCCAAAGCAAAGATACTTGAACAAATACCAAACTTCATAGCGAAATATGTCGTAAGGCCGACAAAACTTGCTGTGTGGCCGCTAGGCATACCGCCACTGCGCACCATACAATCTATTACTTCGCGTAGCGTCAAGACACGCTTCTCGCGTAAGACATCACCAAGAAGCTTTCCGCTCTGAGCCAACAACCAACCCAGAACAAAGGCTACAATGGCACCAATACCGTTTGTATCCTCCACATCCATAACTTCATTATAACACGCTTGTGGCTTTATGATGCAAGAGTTTATTTTTCCTGGTTTTATTATTGGATCTTATTGCCCTCGAACCACCAAAAAGCGCCCATATGGGCGCTTTAAGGGCAAATTATATATCTATATATTATTCTGCTTCTGGAGCTTCTGGAGCCGTCTCTGCAGCTTCTGTAGCCTCGTCAGCTACTGGAGCCTTAACATCAGCTACGGCTTCATCATTCTCCTCTTCCTTTGGAATAATACCAATTGAAGCAACAGCATCGTTATCATTGAGCTTCATGATACGTACACCTTGCGTAGCGCGGCCTAGCGTTGGAATTTCCTTTACTGCAACGCGAATTGCCTGGCCACCAGTAGACATCATGATGATTTCCTTAGCTTCCGGATCAAGCGTATGAACTGCTGCGATTGGGCCAGTCTTGCTGGTAATTGCAGCAACCTTTACGCCGACGCCGCCACGCTTATGTGGTGGGAAGTTTGTAACGTTCGTGAGCTTACCATAACCCTTCGTCGAAATTACAATGAGTTTCTGGTTCTTCGAATCTGTTACGACATCCATACCGACAACCGTATCGTTTGGACGGAGTTTAACGCCACGGACACCGCGAGCGGCACGACCCATTGGGCGAACCTCGTCTTCATTAAAGCGAACTGCCTGACCTGCGGATGTTGAGATAATAATCTCATCCTTGCCAGTCGTACCCTTCACGAAGCGGAGTTCATCACCAGCATCAAGCTTAATAGTGATTAAGCCGTTCGTACGAATGTTCTCGTAATCCTTGAGCGAAGTCTTCTTGATAGTACCCTTCGTGGTTGCCATGAAGAGATAACCATCGTCGCCAGCTTCTGCGCCCTGCTTGATTACTGCGGTAATCTTTTCTTCCGGATGGAGATTCAAGAGATTAACTGCAGCTGTACCCTTTGCTACGAGCGAGCTTTGTGGCACTTCGTAAGCCTTAATACGGAATACGCGACCCTGGCTCGTAAAGAATAAGATAAAGTCGTGCGAGTTTGCCGTGATAATCGTATCAATGACATCCTCTTCCTTCGTAGTCATACCACGACGACCCTTACCGCCACGATTCTGCTTCTTGAAGTCACCCTGAAGGACACGCTTGACGTAACCTTCGGCCGTAAGCAAGACAACGCTTTCCTCGTTTGGAATCAAATCTTCCTCAGCGAACTTACCTAGTTCATGGTTAAAGACCTTGCTGCGACGCTCATCACCATACTTCTCTTTGAGAGCGATGAGTTCTTCCTTGATAACGCGAAGAATTTCGTTCTCGTCTGCAAGAATAGCTTCGAGTTTTGCGATGAGTTCGTGGAGTTCTTTCAACTCAGCTTCAATCTTATCGCGTTCGAGTCCTTGGAGACGGCGAAGTTGCATTGCCAAGATGGCTGCGGCCTGAATCTCGCTAAGACCGAATTTCGACATGAGCTGCTTGTCCGCATCATCGTAAGATTCGCGAATTGTCTTAATAACTTCATCGATATTATCAAGCGCAATCTTCAAACCTTCGAGAATATGAGCACGATCCTTAGCTTTCTTGAGCTCAAATTCCGTCCTACGACGAACAACTTTCTGTCTGTGCTGAATAAATTCAGCCAAAATGTCTTTAAGACCGAGTAGTTTTGGCACGCGGCCATCGTTAACCAAGGCCAAAACATTGTAATGGAAGGTAGTCTGCAAACCAGTCATCTTGTATAGCTGGTTCAAAATCTTCTTCGGGAAGGCATCCTTCTTGAGGTCGACTACGACACGAATCTTACCACGAGCCGATTCATCGCGCGCATCGGCGATATGATCAAGCTTCTTGGCAAGAACGAGCTCGCGGACCTTATCGACGAAGGCTTCCTTGCTCATACCATAAGGTACTTCAGTTACAACGATACTATGACGGCCATTCTTATGCTCTTCGATATGTGTAATAGCACGAATTGTTACTGAACCACGACCAGTCTCATAAGCCTGCATCATTGGTGCACCACCGTAGACTTCTGCACCGGTTGGGAAATCTGGACCCTTTACATACTTCATCAATTCTTTAAGCGTAATGTCCGGATTATCAATCTGAGCGACTGTAGCGTCTACTAATTCACCAAGGTTATGAGGCGGAATGTTTGTTGCCATACCAACCGCAATACCCATCTGACCATTCAAGAGAATGTTTGGCACTGCTGCTGGCAATACGACTGGCTCCTTCTCTGTACCATCGAAGTTATCACGGAAGTCAACCGTTTCCTTCTCGATATCGGCAAGCATTTCGCTACCAATCTTGTCCATACGGGCCTCAGTGTAACGAGAAGCAGCTGGCTCATCACCATCCATCGAACCGAAGTTACCCTGACCTTCAACGAGCGTATAACGCATCTTCCAAGGCTGAGCAAGGTTCACCATTGACATGTAAATTGAGCTATCGCCGTGTGGGTGGTATTTACCCATAACTTCACCGACGATACGTGCAGACTTAACTGTTGCGTGTGGTGCCTTCCAACCGTTCTTGTTCATTGCATACAAGATACGACGGTTAACTGGCTTCAAACCATCGCGTACATCTGGAAGTGCACGATCAATCAAGACGGACATTGAGTAACGTAGGAAGCTATCTTCCATAACGTTCTCGACGGTCAACTCTTCGATGCCATCAGCGCCGCGTTCTGCCTTAAGACCACCGACCTTTACAATATCGTCATCTTCAGGCTCAACAACGTCACCTTCGACAGCTTCAGCTTGATCTTCACCAGTCGCAAAACCACCAAGCGTTTCGTCTACACCCTGATCATCGGCAGCATCTGGAACGTTGCCGACTTTGCTGTCTTTGTCACCAGAGCTATCTGGGGTATTTCCTAAAATCTTATCATCATCTTTCTTTGGCATATTTCATTCCCTCCTAGAAATCCAAATCGTCCAAATCGACCGTAGCCGCTCTTGACTGGATAAAGTTTTTACGTAGGACAGTTTCGTTACCCATCAACTTTGTAAAGATTGCGTCTGCTTTCTCGGCATCCTCAATGTTTACACGAATCAAGGTACGATTCTCTGGATTCATAGTAGTTTCCCAAAGCTGAGCGGCATCCATTTCGCCCAAACCCTTAAAGCGTTGCTGTGCAGTGAAGCCAGCCTGCTTGAAGCGTTCGTCTTCCGGATTAATCTTTACGCCCTGAGCTTTGCGGGCCTCAATAGTCTTGGTCAAAGTTGCCTCAAGCGCATCTTCGTTGTAGATGTATTTGATCTTGCGGCTACTACCCGTACCCTTAATCAAACCGAATAGCGGTGGCTTTGCCAAATAGACGTGACCAGCCTTAATGACTTCGGGCATATAACGGAAGAAGAATGTTAAAAGCAAGGTAGAAATATGTGCACCATCGACATCGGCATCCGTCATGAAGACGATTTTGTAATAACGTAGGCCTTCAATATTAAACTGTTCACCAATACCTACACCGAGAGCCTTAATCAAGGAAACAATCTCAGCATTAGCATACATCTTATCAAGACGAGCACGTTCGGTATTCAAGACCTTACCGCGAAGCGGCAAGATAGCCTGAATCTTTGAATCGCGGCCTTCCTTAGCGGAACCCGCAGCGGAGTTACCCTCTACAATAAAGAGCTCACATTGTGTACGATCACGCGAAGAACAGTCGGCCAACTTCGATGGAAGGTTAAGACCTTCGAAAGCACCCTTGCGGATAACGTTATCACGTGCGGCGCGTGCAGCTTTACGCGCACGAGCAGCCAAGGCGGCCTTATTTACAATCTTCTTCGCAACATCTGGATGTTCTTCGAGATAGTAAGCGAAGTATTCACTCATTACCTTATCGACATAGCCACGAATCTCTGGATTACCAAGCTTGTTCTTAGTCTGACCTTCAAACTGTGGATCTGGAAGCTTAACCAAGACAACTGCCGTCAAACCTTCTTTAATATCATCGGCGGTGAGGTTATCTTCCTTCTCTTTGAGAAGACCATTCTTGCGAGCGTAATCATTCAAGGTACGGTTAAGTGCCGTACGGAAACCTACAACATGCATACCACCTTCTGGCGTAAGAACGTTGTTTGCGAATGGACGCATGGTTTCTGTAAAGGTGTCATTATACTGAACAGCTAATTCTACGACGCTGTCTTCGATAGACTTTTCTACGTAGAATATATCATCAGACAAAACTTCCTTGCCCTCATTCAAACGGCGAACATAACTTTTAATGCCGCCCTCGAAGTAAAAGCTATCGGACTTACCAGTGCGTTCATCATAGACGCTGGTTTTTATACCTTTTGTGAGATAAGCCTGGTGACGTAGATAATTTACGACCCAGTCGTATTCAAAGGTAACGGTTTCTTTAAAGATCGTTTCATCTGGATAGAAGGTAACACTTGTACCATGCTTGTCGGTCTTGCCCGTTACGGCAAATGGAACGGTTGTTTTACCACGTTCAAACTCGATATGATGAACTTTACCGTCTTTGTAGACCTCGGCAATCATATGATTCGAAAGTGCGTTCACAACTGACGAACCTACACCGTGCAAACCAGAAGACACCTTATAGCCACCACCACCGAACTTACCGCCAGCGTGAAGCACTGTTAAAACTGTTTCTAGTGCAGATAATTTTGTTTTTGGATGAATGTCGACTGGAATACCACGACCATCGTCATCTACCCTACAGCCACCATCGGCCAAAAGCGTGACGCGCACCTGCGTAGCATAACCAGCAATTGCTTCATCGATTGAGTTGTCCGCAATCTCCTTCAAACAGTGATGCAGACCATCGTACCCCGTAGAGCCAATGTACATACCCGGGCGCTTACGCACCGGCTCGAGACCTTCCAAAACCTGAATCTCGGACGCATTGTACTCTTCGGCCCCCTCAGCCTTTTTTGCAGTCATCTCTACCTCAACTTTTATATTTTTTTAACTTCTCCATTATATCACTTTGCTTATCTATAATCAAACATATAAGGCACTTAAACGCCGATTTTAGCGACTTTTCGGCCAAAATAGTATACATACACGTTTTCAAGCAAAAAGCCCCGTATTGGGGCTTTCATGGCGCTTATAGCTAATTTAACTCCGTTAAACTTATCGCCAACGGAAGACACCGTCTTCGCTTTGCGCCGGTACAGGTGCTGGCTTCGGCGCTGGGGCTGGAGCTGGCTCAGGTGCTGGCGCTGGAGCTGCCTTGCGCGGAACCTTCAGAACACTTGGATCGCTCTTTATCATTATAGACGGTCCTGGAGCTGGCACAGCTACTACTGGAGTCGGCTCAGGAACAGGAGTTGGTTCTGGGGCCACAACTGGCTCAGGCATTGCGGCCGGAGCTGGCGCAGGCGCAGCAACCGGCTTCGGTGTTGGCTTCGGAATCACAAGAGGCTTTGGCTTAGCGGCCGGCTTAGGAACGGCAGGCGCTGCTTTTTGCACTGGTCTCTGAACTGGGGCGGCCGGAGCACTCATTGCACTACTAGTCGGCTTACCCTTATCAGAACCAGCGGCTGCCGCCTTACGCTCTTTCCATTTTTCAAGGAAGCTCTTCTTAGGTCCAGCCGGCTTCTTCATGGCTGGCGCCGATGCCGCCTCAGGCTCAGAACTACTCTCATTGCCGCCTTCGCTACTGTTATCCATCGAGCCATTCTTTACGCCGAGACGCTCGTCGATTTCTGCCTCGACTTCTGCACGTGGACGACCGTAGCGAGACAAAGCATAGCCGCGCATCTTCTCCATCAAATCTGGATTCGAATCACCTAATGATGGAATCAAGCTCATCGTAAACGGCGTAGTCGGCATGTTATACATCATGACCGTCGCAATCGCATGGAAGTTTGGCTGTTTATGAAGATCCTCTGCCGAGAACGTAGGCGTAAAGACCTTCTCCATAATCTCCGCATCCGTCACACCAATACGACCACAAATAATCGTGCCACAGTTACCGAGAATAGCTTCGCGAATCTTATCCGTAAGCTGAGTCATGAACTGGTTAACCACAATCAAGTTCAGGCGGAACTTACGAGCCTCAGATAGAATCGACTCGAAGCTATCCGTTGCGAAGTTCTGGAACTCATCCACGAAGAGACAGAAGTCTTTACGCTCCTCCTCTGGTATATCCGCACGACTCATGGCCGCCGCCTGGAACTTCATAACGAAGATCATACCGAGAAGCTTTGCGTTCTGTTCACCTGTACGGCCCTTAGAAAGGTTCACGAGGAGAATCTTCTTATTATCCATGATTTCGCGAATATTGAAGCCAGATTTTGGCTGACCCAAGATATTACGCATCATCTTATTGCTAAGGAATGGACCCCACTTCGAGACGAACCAAGACACGAGGTCGCCCGCTTCACTACTCTTCTGAGAGGCTGGGAACTCCTTTGTCCAGTAGTCATAGACTGCCTTATCTGTCACATACTGAAGCTTCTCTTTAACAAATTCAGGATCAGTAAAACAGCGTGGAACATCAATGAAGGTGCCGCCATTAGGATCGCTCATCAGGAGGAGCGCGGCATTACGGAACATGTGCTGCGCACGTGGACCAAAGATACCCTGATTGCCCGGATCATACAAGCTAATCATCATGTTCAAAGATTCCTGAACCACGAAGTCCTTCTGGTCTTCTCTCTGGAATTCGAACATGTTCATACCGACCGGATGCTCAGTGTTGCCTGGATCAAAGAGAATTACATCATCCATGCGCTCTGGCGGCACCTTGGAAAGAATTGTCTCAATTGCATCGCCGTGCGGATCAATAAAACAGAAGCCGCGACCATCGCACATATCCTGATAGGCCAAGTTCGTCAAAAGCACAGATTTACCCATACCTGTACCACCAATGATATAGGTGTGGCGTTGACGGTCTTTCGTGCCGAGGCGAATAATCTTTTCCTGACCACGGAACTTGTTAACGCCAAGGATAATGCCCTCGTCCATTAACTTCGCAGGACCATCCACCTGCTTCGTAAGCTGGCGTTCAACCTGGCTGGTTGGAATTGCATTCTGACTTGGCAAATGGAAGATAGAAGCGAGCTCAACAGAGTTCAAGACCATGGAGTGCTCGGTCTGATTAAAGTTCCTTAGAAGAAAATCACGCACGAGCTCATTAGACTTATTCCACTGATCGTATTTGAAACCATTGAAGTTCTGCAAATCAAACTGCGAGAATACTGGCACTAACGCACCAAGCAAAGCCTCTGCGCGTGATTTATCGTATGAACTAGCAAGAACACGAATTTTGGCCTCGAAGCCTGGAAATTTAGTCTTTTCTTCAAGCTTCGTAATCTCGTCTTGCTGAAGGTTCGTCAGAGGATCTTTTGGCTTATCAGTTTTGTCTTCGCCGGGATGCCAAAATGCATTGTTCAAGTCGCCAAGAATTTGTCCAGTGCCTGACGCAAATTTACCCAAAGCCGACGAGCTGCCAGAGCTGCCCTTGCCGTCTTTTATATTTTGTATTCGCTTGAGCGTATCACTTACCCAAGCGCCATCAGACGGACGAATGATAACTTGCAAAGCCAAGCCATCACCAGGCTTCGCTGTAGACATTGCATTCATTAAGCCGAGTGCAGCATCAAAACGAGAATCCTGGAAGGTAGCAATCGGATAGCCCGCCTCTTTCTTGAAGCGAAATTCACCACCACAAACACCGTTAATGCCGCCATCTTTATTAAAGAAGTTAGGGTCACGAACTTCCTCAAGGCGTGCCGTTGGATAAGCGGCTGTAATTGCCTGACGGACGGTCTCTGTAAGCACGGCTGGTACTACTGCGTAGTAGTTAATCAAGCCATCGTGCGCGATAATCTCGAAGCTAATCGCACGCTGACCGTAGAACTTATTCATGAGGCCCTTTTTGAGCGTCGAAGACAAGATACCATACATCACCTGCGCCTTAGAGATTTCCTCGTTCGCGACATCGCGTTCATCGCGTCCGCCACCTTGAATATCATCAGTGCTTGGTGGCAAATGAATCTGCATTGTCACGAGCTTCATAGCGCGCTCGATATTCTTCTTTTTGCGCGCAGATGCAACAAAAAGTTTCCATGCAATAATCACGCCAACAATTACAACTACTATTGCGATAGCAATCGGAATAATACCACCCATTACGCCGCTTTCTTTCCTTCCCCATTCAGGCCATCACCAAGATCCCTGTCGAAAATTTTACGCATAAAATCCCACCTAGCTTCTGCGAGATCATCACAAAGCTCGTGTGGGTCGTTTTCATCTTTCTTGATCATTTCCATGGTCTTTTTGTAGTAAGCGCTTGGCATAGCTTTTGCATCGCGTTCTACTGGAATTTCCGCAAGCTCCTCCGATGGCTCAATACGCGCCTTAACTTCTTCTACGGCGTTTGCCTTCTGCTCGGCTTTCTGCGCGAAAAATTGCTCTAGCTCCTGCTTTGCTTTTTGTGCTTCTGCAGTGTTGTTTGCACGAGCATCAACAGCATTTTCCGAAGCTTGCATCATCTGCTCGGGACCGTTCAAAGACATACTCTCCTGAGAGCGAATTGCCTCAGACTGCCTTGAATTTTCGATTCTACCTCCCAGGTTATCCATAAGCAATATTATAGCACTAAATGCACAAAAATAGTACTAAAATTTTGTTCACGGACAACCCCTGTAAATGCCAAAATTTCACCGCATTTACGCGATGTTTCTAGAAACCAAGAAACAGAGCCCTGCCTCGATCAGTAGAGTCAAAACAATTTGAAACCAAGAAACGCCACCAAATGAAATACAAAGCAGCATAACTACTGGCGCCAAAGCGACAATAGAGCCATAACGGTAACTCTTTTTAACGATGTGATTTGCATAGATTTTATTTGCCTTCCCTAATAACCGGAAAAACAGCCTGCAGCCAAAGACTGCAAGCCCTAAAAAGAACACGTAAATCAATACGAAGAAAATCATAATGCCGAGCGGACCAACCGCACCGGGCGATGTAAGGAACATCATCATTGCTATCAAAAACAATGCGATTACACTAGCAGTCAACACGACCTTATCCATAAGCGTTATTATAACACGCAAAAGAAGTCACTACATAGACAATCGTTCTTCACTTCGACAACAAAACTCCACAAAGTCGCCAGAGTCAGGAACAATTACTATCCTTCTCTTTTCGATGCGTCGCACAAGAATCGCCACCCAGCGATCTCGCTACTGCTACTACTTTATCCGATCGGTCACGGCTGCCAATTTTAGTTAAGATATGGGCTAAGGTAGAGAGGGTTTATCCGGCAAAAAATACATTACTATAAGCCGCAAACTTAACTCTCTGCCCTTAGCTTTTGACCGCCTCTCGTATAGAGAGGCATAGTCCTTGCAGTTTCACTACACTACTCTGCTTTTGGGTATCAAGGTACTAGTTGTGTATGTGATTCTACGCGCTCTACGCCGCTCTGCTTCTCAGCAGGCTTTTGGCGGAGCTTAGCTTATTCCTAGGTGTAATTTATGGCTAGCAATAAGCTTTCGCTACGCCAAAATACACGTAAATTCCAATACTGATTTTATTTTTGTTTTTGTGCTTTTTGTTTTTGTGTTTGTTAAGCACTGACTAGACTATAGCAAACATAAGCAAGATTGTCAACAATTGTATTCAATCTTGTGTTGTATTTTTTACATCAATGCCCTATTTTACAGAGGTCAATACATTGTTGTGCTTATACATAATTTTTACAACACCCTGCGTGGAAAACTTTTTGAAATTATGAAACTAGGCATATATATACTGCGGCAAAATCATACTAATTCATAATAATTTAATGGCGATCCATATATAATCCCCTGCTTTCTCTTCCTGAAACTCATATTTAACAGATAAACCACTCAATTGTTTCGCCTTGCGCACTATATATATTTGTGTTCAACAGATTGGCCGAAAAAATTGTTTTCAAAGCCCAAAATTTTCGTTAACTTTTTGGATTTTTCGTGCGCATGCAGGTCGAAAAATGTGGCACAAATATTGAACACTTCTGTAATCCTCTTATCTGTTATCGTTGTAAATAAAACATCAATATTGTTATTGACATTAGCATTTTACCCCGCTATTATTAAAGTAGCTTTTGAATAAAAATATTAATCAGAAGCCAAAAACAAAAATTGATCCAAAAAAATATAACTCCACACTCCACATAGAGAACCGGCTTTACTCGCAGTTGCCGGTTCTCTTCTTTTATAAGAAAAAATCGCCCAGATAGGCGATTCTTCAATTCAAGAATAAAATCGCGTAGGTTGGTAGATTCTTGTCTCGAGCGCTATTATACATAGAGCGAAGAGACAAAAGCTGCCAAGATACGCGATTTTAAATTGAATTGTGGTGGAGCTGCCGGATACTGCCTCCGGGTCCGAAAAATCTTCAGATACGCATTCTACGGGCATAGTCATTTCTTTCTCTCGGCATAACAGATAAAGCTGGAAATAACAAAACTTTACCTAGCCATAACTAGATTTTCGAGTCTATCGACGTCACGCGATTTACCTTAGCATCATGAGTATGATATTAGATTGCCCTATGATGAATCAGACACTCTAACAAAGTCGGATTAAATCAACGACTTAGGCGTAAGCTGGCATGTATGCCACATGCTTACTAGCAGTTTTTTCTGCATTTATGAATAGTACTTACGGTACAAATCGACTCGCCTGCGTATTGTTAATAATTCGTCTAAACTTGATCAGCCCCATACAACTATAGAACAAGTTCTACCCCTATATTTTATCATACTTACGCTTGCCACTCAAGAGTCGCCCCGCTATATACTCCTTCCATGACAATTAAAGTTAACTCAGCACAACCGTTCGCCTGCTCGGCCAATGGCATCACAGTTGAGGCAGATTCAACCCGAGGTCTGCCCAATTTTGAGATCATCGGGCACGTCAGCCATGTAATAACCGAAAGCCGTAGCCGCATCCGTTCTGCTATCACAAATAGCGGCTTCTCGTTCCCTATTGCACATTTAATAATTAACCTTGCGCCAGCCGAAATCCCTAAGCGCAGCTCGCATCTAGACCTACCAATTGCGGTCGCAATATTGGCACTCTCGCATCAACTTTTGCCCGTAGATATATCAGAATGCCTTTTTGTGGGCGAACTGGCCTTAAACGGCGAAATAAGGCCTATTCATGGCGTCATCAATATTCTCGAATACGCTGAAAAATGCAGCTACAAAGCCGTATATATTCCCGCCGAAAATACCAACGAAGCCAAACTTTTTGCGCCCCGCACCAAAGCCAAAATTTATCCCGTCAAAAATCTCAAGGAACTATGACTGAAGCTCAAAAATATCCGCAAAATTAAACACCTTAGCAAAAATGTAAAAATTACAGAAACAGAGGAAAAATATAAAAAATTCGCCATTACTTTCGATCAAATTCATGGACAAGAAAGTGTCAAACGTGCGCTTACTATTGCCGTTGCTGGACATCATAATATTCTACTCATTGGTCCGCCTGGCTCCGGCAAAACCGCTCTCGCCAATGCTGCCGCAGAACTTCTACCACCGCTTAGTCTCAATGAATTGCTAGACGTCACAAAGATATATTCTCTCTTGAATACAAAACCAAACATCTCCCTATCTCGTCCTTTTCGTGCGCCACATCACGAATCATCCTCTAGTGCTATTATTGGCGGAGGCATCAAGTTGCTGCCAGGCGAAATCTCGCTCGCCCATCATGGCATCCTATTCCTCGACGAGTTCCCAGAGTTTACAAGGCAAACTCTCGAGACGCTACGTCAGCCTCTCGAAGAGAAACAAATTACCCTCGCCCACGCAAACAGTCGTGCTACCTATCCCGCAGACTTCATGTTGATTGCTGCCATGAATCCTTGTCCTTGCGGCAATTATGGCTCCACCAAACTAAAATGCAGCTGCACGCCTTATCAACGCTTGCTATACCAAAAACGTATTTCTGGCCCACTGCTCGATCGCATCGACCTTTTCGTCCATGTTCCACGTCTTCCTACCGCTGTTTTATTAAAATCTACAACATTTGGCAAATCACAGACCGAGAGTGCCAAAGCTCAAATTTCTACGGCTTTAACCGCCCAAAAGCAGCGTTTCAGTCAAGATTCGTTTTTCAATGCCAATCTCAGCTCTATTGAAGCAAGCAAACTAATCACCAATTCAGACACTCACAAACGTCTCGAATCAGCCACCAAGAAGCTCAATCTATCCGCTCGCGCTTACTTCCGCATTATTCGCGTCGCCAGGACTATCGCAGACCTCGAAGGCGCTAGCGAAATCACCCCTGAGCACATTCTGGAAGCGATCCATTATCGCAAACTCGACTACTAGGCGCTTCTCTGTTGCATTTTTTAAGCCAATCTGTTAAAATTTATCTCATAACAAGTCTAATTTTTTGAAGGAGCTACTACTATCAGTAACAATAATTCGCATACCCGCTTAAATGGAGAAATTCGTTATCCGGAGGTGCGCGTAATTAGTGCTGATGGCGCACAGCTCGGCATCATGTCGAGCCGCGAAGCACAGCTTAAAGCTCATGAAGCTGGCCTTGACCTCGTAGAGATTGCGTCAAACGCTAATCCACCTGTTGTTAAGATCATTGACTGGGGTAAATACCAGTATCAAAAGATGAAGGAACAGGCTAAGGCGAAGAAAAAGGCTAAAAGCAGCGAACTCAAACAGATTCGACTTGGTTTGAAAATTGGGGAGAATGACCTCAATATTAAAGTCCGCAAAATCCTCGAGTTTCTCGAAGATGGTGATCGCGTCAAAGTAATGCTCGTCTTCCGTGGCCGCGAAATGGCTCACAAAGAAGTCGGCTTCGATCTCATGAATAAAATCATTGAGAAGCTTGGCGATCAGGTTGTCATCGACGGCAAGCCTCAGGCTAGCGGCCGTAACCTAATCTTTATGGTTCGCCATAAATAATTAGCTTACAATAACGCCCACCGGTTCCCTACACCCCAAAGCGTTCAAATATAAACTAAAGTAGGAAAGGTAATAAAATGCCAAAAATGAAGACCCATAAGGGTACTGCTAAGCGTGTACGTATTACCCGCACAGGTAAAGTTATGCGCGAACGTGCTTTCGGTAACCACATCTTGGCTAAGAAGTCCAAGGCCCGCAAACGCAACATGAAGACCGCTGCAACTATCAGTGGCAAAATCAAGAAAAACGTTAAAACTGCATTAGGAGCCTAAGATGAGAGTCAAACGTGGAGTTCCAGCTCGTGATAAGCACAAAAAGATTCTAAAAGCCGCTAAGGGCATGCAGCACTACCGCACCCGCAGCTTCCGTCTTGCGAAG
This sequence comes from Candidatus Nanosyncoccaceae bacterium, assembly GCA_045630145.1. Classification (GTDB taxonomy): domain Bacteria; phylum Patescibacteriota; class Saccharimonadia; order Saccharimonadales; family Saccharimonadaceae; genus UBA2834. Next base: position 18,611 of record JAZQSO010000066.1, on the reverse strand, counting down.
CAAGGTGTTATCAAGTCGCTACGCTACAGCTACCGTGACCGCCGTAACCGCAAACGCGATCTTCGCGCATTGTGGATTACCCGCATCAACAACGCTGCTCGCGAAAACGGCATCAGCTACAGCCTTCTCATTAATGGTATGAAGAAGAAAGGTATCGAACTCGATCGCAAGGTTCTTGCTGAAATCGCAGTCAACGATCCAAAAGCTTTCACCGCTATTTGCGAAAGCGCAAAATAATCTATCAGATTGCAACAAAAAACTTCCCTTTTCGGGAAGTTTTTTGGCTACTTACGATTCTTTTCCCAGATTTTACGAATTAGTCCAAGAGACAAAGTCGAAAGCGTAAAACCAATTACTGGCACAAGCGAACTAAGCCAAATATTGCTCACCTTCGAGATTAGCCACGAATAGCAAACTACCACAAGATAAGTCAAAATACAGATACAGATACGACGCGTCCAGCTTGTTTCCCAAGCCTTATCCGTTTCTACGCGCTTATTGCGCTCCTTGATAGCCTTAATTTCTTTCTCTATTTTTTCCATACTCCCATCATACTACTATTGACAAATATTATCAATGATGTTATAATGCTCACAATGTGTTTCGGTTTAGCCCTCATGACTACCGCAAAGTAGTCAAAACCGAGCCATAAATGGGCCACCATGCACCCAAGAATGCATGCCGTTCTTTTATATTAGGAGGTAGATAATATGTCTGATACTGAATTTTTACTGAATATCATCTTCATCGAAACTATCGCAAGCGCTGTCCTGATTGCAATCGCGATCATCGTTGGTCTCATTAAACCGCTCAAGCGCTCCGACGCCGGAAATACAATCGGCGCCCTGAGTATCGTATTCGCATGCGGCCTCGCAAAGCTTCCTCTCTGCTACTATTCAATCAAGTTAGCGGAGGCATACGGAATCTTAATTGGCCTCGCTCCGATCGTTCTCTTCGCTGCAGCAATTTACGTTATCGTAAAACTCAGCAATGACGAGCCGGCACGAACACGCAATACTACAGCTCGCTGATTCTTCGATCAGACTCCTATTTATGAATCCTTTTCGTGATTGAGGGCTCACAAGACGATTCACGGTTAATACCAGTCACCGCCAAGAACTGTTTATATATAGCCCCGCACAGCCAGTGTGGGGCCTTTCGATTCCAAAAAATTACCCCGCAGTTTCCTGCGGGGTTTTCTTAATCGTTGAAAAGATGTAACGCCGCACAATCATGGCGCGGAGGCGCAATGCCTTTCTTTGTAAAGATATATCCATCCTTATAGAAGCCGCATTCTCTGCCAGGCTCCGTCATAAAGAAGCACGGGTACACCTTATAATCTGGCGTTAACACGATAAAATCGTGCACTGCCATACAGGTCATGTTCGGAGAACCACAAGCGCCAAACGAGCCACAGCTCGAGATGCGCAAGAGCTCAATCGGATATTTTTCGCGCTGTTCAGAGATAATCTCGTAATAACGCTTACAATCATCAGAAGTCAAAGCCAGCTCATCTTTCATAGCCTTAGCTCTCCCCTGAGACATGTAATTTGTAAAACGGATTTCCCTGAAACCTTTCTTGACACACCAGGCGCAATACTCGGGGATCTTCTCAAGAAACGGACGCGTCACGGTTGTCATGACGCGCGCCTTCATATCGGCAAGTTCCACGATTTTTAGTGCCGCTTCTGCTAAACTTGGCGAGACCTTACTGAAGCGCTGATGAATGTCAAAGTGGTACGAAACGCCTACGGTTTCAATACCTGCGTCCCTGATGTCGTAAATCAGCTGCGAATTACAAGTGATGGCCATACCATTTGTCATAATAATCTTTTGCCCCGCCTGTCTGAAGCATCTGAGATACCCCGGTTCAATAAGCGGTTCTGCACCGTTCAGATAAACGTTGTATCCCTGTTTCTGAAAATTCTTTATTGTATCATAGAGTTCGTCCGGATTGAAATGCCCCGTATACGGAATGTAGCAATGCTCGCACTGCACATTACAGCGCGAAGTGGTCATGATAAGGATCTGCCAGCCAGGATAGATTTCGTAGCCCTCTATAGGGCTTTCTACCTTTGGCGGAGCCTTCTCGACGTGCGGTTCATGGTGCGTCCAAGAGGTCGCATCCGCCAAATATTGCTCTCTGGTCTTCATTAGATCACATCCTTTTCAATAATATAATTAAAGAGCAACGATGCGCATATTATACAATCAAAACCCTACCATTTCAAGCATAATTCTTGACTTTTCAGGACGCTTATGCTATAATAAAAATTGTTCCAAAATCCGATTTCGACCGATATTTAGGAGGTACATTTTATGGCTAAGAATGGTATGTTAAATAAGTATGACCTTGCGAGAAAGCAGGTCAAGGATGCAGCCCACGCTGAGCGCAAGCTCCACCAGGACATGCCGCGTCCGCACACCATCCCCGACAAAAAGAAGCAGGCCCGCAAAAGAGCCTGCCGTGAGCGTATTTAGCCCATCCCCCGCCCCGTGCGGGGCTTTTTCTTACTTTAATACTTTGCGCTGCCAAGATTTCTTGCCACATTTTGGGCATTTCATATGGCGAGTGCGATTAACATGCATTGCAAAGAAAACGCTCCAATAGTTCGGAATATATTTGTGGCCGCATTTCTCGCATTTATAATAACCTGCGATCTGCTCAATACGGAGTAGGTAGAACATGCCGATTGCGAAAGGAATAATACCAGCAATTATCAACACTACTCTCGTCCAATCTTGCATCTCGGCATAGGCCGCCAAGAAAATACAGGCTAGCATAACAATCGAAACCAAGATACCGATCACAGTCTCAAGATTTAATAATTCTTTATCTCTCTGCTCTTTAAGGGTGGCCATTTCGAGCAAGTTCTTTTCTAACATCTTTTTCTCACTCATTTCATCTATCCTTTCACCGCAGAATAGTTCATTTATCGAGCAATCAAGAATTTTACAAAGCTCAGACATTATAGCAGTGCTAGGCATACAAATACCCCGCTCCCACTTGCTCACCGCTCGATCCGATACGTCGAGCATCTCTGCGAGCTTTTCTTGAGTAATATCATGCGCTTTTCTCTCTTGCGCGATAAATTTTCCTATTTTGCGTAATTCCATTTTTTCCTTTCTGCCACCAATATTAGTTTAAATATAGCATTTACTCCACAAACTATGGGTTGAGTTTTATAAATTCTGTTTCCCCTCAACAAAAAATGACGTTTCGTTAAAACAGAATTCGTAAAACCAAACCTAAAGTCGAGTAATACTATAATTTAAATAACAAAAAGTGATACATTGCTTTTTCTAAACGTAACGGAGGCTGCTGCCGAGTTAGAAGCGCGATTCACCTGTAAAGACAGGATGAATCGACGCTGTTTTAGAAAAAGTAATGTATCACTTTCCGATATATCACTTTAATTGCCCATCGATAAGCCGGGTTTTGTTTCACTCCGAAGAGTATATCAGTCATCTATCTAGGCACACGATTGCTCGCATGCTCAAGCGGTGAGCGACCATCCGCGGGTAACGGTATCTAGGTCTCCTTGCAGCGAATAGAGTTTACCCTCCACCAATATCGCTATTGATAGCTGTGGGCTCTTACCCCACTCTTTTCACCCTTACCAATCCGAAGACTGGCGGTATATGTTTCTGTGGCACTTTTCCTACGCTTGCGCGCGGTTGTCGTTAACAACTATTCTACCCTGCGCTGCCCGGACTTTCCTCTCGCCATTTTGCAGGCCAGCGACTGAACTAATGAGCTATCTATATTTTACCATAAAACACCTTAAAACTCAAAAGCTTAAGGCTAATCGACGCGCGCATGTTCATCCATTACACGGTTTGCTTCCGCATCAGCAATCCTATTCTGCTCACGCGGAACATGCATAATACTAAAGGAATCAAACTTCGTAATCAACTTAAGAACATCTTCATGAACCTGCAAAAGATCCGCATTCTTTACCGGATAGACGCCATTTAGCTGGTTTACCATCATCAAATTATCACTGCGGAAGTTTACCTTCTTAAGACCAAGCTGAAGCGCTTGTTCGAGACCTTCCTTGAGGCCATAATACTCTGCCAAGCGACTCGTTGAGAAGCCCAAGAATTCACCACCACGCTTAATTTCGTGACCGTCCGATCCAATAATATAATAACCGATACCACTTGGGCCAGGATTGCCACGGCTGCCACCATCGGTGTAAATCGTTGCATAACCCACATGTGCACCTTCCTTCTGCTCCCCTGGCTCAACAGAAATAACAGGTGTAGCAACACGCACGGATTTGGTCGAAGTAATCTGGAAAACCATACGCGAAGCTTCATCGAGCTCATATTTACCAATATCTGTCAGCTTAACCCATTTATAGGCACTGTAGCGTTCGCTCTTGAGTTCTATCGAATTTTCAGAAAGTACAACGTCATATATGATATACAGGTTACCAATCTGCGATGCTTCAAACAGCTCCGTAAAAGTGATCACATCAGAAAGCCGCAAGGTCTTTGCCTGCAGATCCATATGTTCGTATACCACCCTAGCCATAGCTTCGTCTGGCTGCTCACCAAACTCAATCTTGCCAATCGGAAACTCATAATTAGTCGCATTCTCAACACGACTCCCCGCCCGCTTTAGAAGCAGGATACTGTCTTCCTTCTTACAGAGGGCTACCACCCGTATCCGCTGTTTCATCTTATTTATATTATAGCATAAGCCATTTATTTTCTTATTTCTCTCAATCTCGCTTCGCTCATGACGTTTCAAGAAATAAGTAAATAAACCCCTTGCTATGAAGCGCTATTACAAGAAGTTTTTGTTGGTTAAAATCGTCTAGATGAGTATTTTCTTCGTTCGCAGCGCTATTATACATAGAGCAAGAACGAAAAAATGCTTAGATAGGCGATTTTAACATCAAAAAACCGGGCGAACGATTTTCCCATGCTATAGAAGCACGGTGGGTAAACTCTTATGCCTCAAACCCACGGGTTTGTGGCCACGAATTCCCTAATATAGTTTATTCTGGAAAAATACGTTTTCGCTCGGTTACCTTAATTATAACATAGTAAAGATTACTGTCCAGTAATCAGCCTAAAGAAATCAAAAATCGCGCTTGATGCTCCGCTAATATAATTCCCTAATAATCCACCAGAGATAAAAATCAAAACATAAATCACAATAAATCCTGTCGGTCCTTCAAGCTTCGCCATCCACTCTCTAATAAAATCTGGTGCCAAGAAATACAACACCCTACTGCCATCTAATGGCGGAATCGGGATCAGATTAAACAGCATAAAGCCCAGATTTACCTCTATGCCGACCGCAAACAACACGCCCAAGCCGCCTTCGCTACTCACGAACGCATAGAGTAAATAGAAAATAAACGCCAGAATAAAGTTCGTTAGCGGACCAGCAAGCGCTACAAGCGCAAAGCTAAACTCCGCATGTTTCAGGTTACGCGTATTAATTGGTACCGGCTTAGCTCCGCCAAAAATTGGCGCGCCAGTGAGAGCCAAAACCAATGGCACAATAATCGTCATAACTGGATCAATATGTTTCAAGGGATTCAAACTTAAACGGCCGGATAGTTTTGCCGTTTGATCTCCCTGCCACAGAGCTGCCACGCCATGCATAATTTCATGCAAGATCATTGAGCCTAAAGTAACAGCAAATATACAAAAAAGGTAATAGAAATTAACTTCCATTACCTTAATTATATCAAATAACTATTGTTATTTAATCAAACCTTTTTTACGAAGGGTACGGAGAGCGCTAGTAGAAACGTTCAAACGAACTTTCTGACCATCAATCATGAAGGTGCGCTTCTGGACGTTTGGCTTGAAAACCTTGCGAGTCTTTCTCTGAGAGAAGCTCACATTGTGGCCATACATCTTGCCCTTACCGGTAATTTCACAAATTGCCATCTTTAATACTTCCTATATTTTCTAACTGTTGTCTATTATACCTTATATTTCCACTTTGCGCAAGGGGAGCTATCTTAATCAAGCTTATAGATAGTTAGAGTAGTAGGAAGGCTAGTTGCGCTCTTTACTTTGAGCTTCTTCTCTACTTTCACATCAGCCTTAATCTCTGAAAAATCAAGCGTGCCGAGCGGAATTACAATCTTTGGCGTAACAATAGTTACAACTTTTGTGCTATTTGTACCAAGAATATCAATTGGGCCAAGCTCATCAAGATCCTCTGCTTTTACGTCGCCATATGCGAGGCCAATCTTTACCCCGTCAACATCAATACGATAAATTACACCGCCACCACTGACAGCGATTGCGTTAATCATTACATCGCCAATCTCATATTCACCAGCACCTTCAAGTGCTCCCACCTTAAGCCCAGCGTCAATCACTGATTGTGCGACATTGACATTTACGACCTTTTCCTTAGCGCGAATCGTTAATTCTTCAGAATTCTTCAGTTCAATTTCAAACATTTTCGGACCTTTCTCTCTTATAGTATATTTTCTGGATCAAAGCGTTTAGTAATCTGTAATTTAAAGACATCTGCAATGAATCTGTCGCGCAAGCTCTTACGATAGAAATAATCTTCCCGACTAAAGATAACGTAGTTGAGCGGCTTACCCTGCCTCTTCTCTACAAGCTCCGCCCAACGAGACAGCTTATGCGAACGGTCGTCGCCCACAATCAGCATATCAATACCTTCCTGCCCTGGCGTACGATTTGTAACAACAAGCGCAGTTAAGATATTTGCGACTGGTTTAATATAATCATCCCAGCTATCCGTATTAGCAGTAACTTCCTGAACAGATTCAATCTTACTCGAGAAAATTTGCGCCATTGGGCGAGCAAATGGATGCTTCATATTTGCCGAATAGTATACTTTATTTTCGTAGTTTTCAGTACGAACAAGACCAAGTGAACTAAGATTATTTAATTCCCTACGCACTGAATTAATCTGTTCATCAATCACACGAGTAATCTCGCGCACATAATAAGACTTGCTTGGGTTACTAAAGAATAAAGATAACAGCTTAGCACGAGTCTTAGAACCGAATAATTTTTCTAGTGGTAAACTATTTTCTTTGCTCATCTTAAGTATATTTTAACACAAGGAGCGATTTTTTGTACAAGTCAACCTAGAAACCGTACTGCTTGTAATAATCTAAGATCCACTGCTCTGCTTCATCGAGCTTCAGCCAATGAATATTTTTATTCCGCTTGAACCATGTGAGCTGACGCTTCGCTAAATGCCAATCATCGAGCGCAAATAGACGAATTGCTTCCTCACGCGTAGTCTTACCGCGAAGCATATCCCATACGATTGGGTAAATATTAGACTTCATAGCGCCCGAATCCCAACCGTATTGCTCCACTAGTCGAATCGTCTCTTCCTCGATAGATTGAGTAAAAAACTTATTCGCTCTTTCCTCTATTCTCTGCCTCAAAATTTCGCGCGGCCAGTCGATACCAACCACGATATAGTCCGAACTCATTTCTTGGCGGTTCGTGTAATTCTTTTTGGAATTATCGCTAAAGTCGTAATCAAAAATTAACGCGTCGACATAAAGTCCAGTACCCCCTGCCACAATTGGCAATTTGCCTTGAACACGGATTTTATCAATACACTCATGCGCATACTGCTGGAACTCAAAAACCGTAAAACGCTCACCCGGCTCCACTAAATCAAAACCATAGTGCGGAATACCACCCCGCTCTTCCATATCCGGCTTCGCCGTACCAATATCCATCTGCTTATAGATTGCCCGCGAATCCGCCGAGATCACCTCTGCGGCAGTTTCGCCCGCCTCTATATTACAGCCCTTGTGAACAGAAAAATCCTGAGCCACCTTAACAGCTAGCCCTGTCTTGCCCGAGGCCGTAGGACCAACAATGACCAGGACAGGAGCCTGGTCATTGTTGTGTTTTTGTGCAGAATTCACCAAAAACTTACCTTTCAGTTTATTTCTGGCGTTCACGATAAGCGTAAGTCTCAGTATCAATCGAAACAACATCACCTGTCTTAATAAAGGCAGGAACTTTTACGATTGCACCAGTCTCAAGCTTAGCATCCTTAACGATAGAAGATGAAGTATCGCCCTTAACAGCGGTTTCAGTATATTCAACTTCAAGCCATACGTTCTTTGGAAGAACCAAGTTAATTGGCGCATTGTTGAAGAACTGGATATCTACTTCGTTACCCTCTTTCATGAAGTCCTTAGAATCGCCAACCATATCAGCATTAAGTTCATACTGCTCAAAGCTAGCTGGATCCATGAAATAGAACTTTTCACCGTCATTGTAAAGATACTGAACAGTCTTGTTCGTAACCTCTGCTGGTTCAATCTTTTCCTGACCCTTGAAAGTCTTAGGAAGAAGAGCGCCAGTGACAAGGTTCTTTACCTTAACGTTCACGATGCTACCACCGCGACCCATTACCTTTTGCGAATATTCAACCACCTTGTACGGCTGACCATCAAGCGTAATGAGTGTATTCTTCTTTAAATCTGTTGGTCCGTACATTTGACCACCTTAAGCGTTAGCCACGAATGGCATTAGTGCTAGATGACGTGCGCGCTTAATAGCGACAGCGAGCTGGCGCTGCTGCTTTGCAGAAAGACCAGTCTTAGAGATTGGCTCGATGCGGCCGTAGATATCTACATAGCGCTGCAAAGTCTTGACGTCACGATAGTCAAAATACATATCTGGATCGTTTTTGAATCTTTTCATATTTTCCTTTCCTTAAAATGGAATCTCACTTAGATCAATCTCTGGTTCACCAATATCCTCTGGAGCGACATCGTCTGCTGGAGCCTCTTTCTTACTCGAGCGCTTGCTGCTTCCGCGGCTGCTCGAACCAGAATCGGCGCTCACATCAGCATTGCCACCGCCAACGAAGTTGAAGTCGTCAACGACGATTTCTACGCGACTGCGTTTTTCGCCTTCCTTGGTTTCATAGCTACGCTGTTCAAGACGACCCGAGACTAAGATTCCACTACCTCTTTTACAATATTGCGCGATGGTTTCACCTACTTTTCCCCATGCCGAGCAATCCAAGAAGGAAACAGATTCGTTACCGTTGAAAACACGGTTAACTGCGACCGTAAAGGAGCAAACCTGAGTGCCTGTAGATGTGCTTCTCAGCTCTGGATCCCTGGTCATGTTTCCCATAATTATGACTTTGCTAAATCCCCGCGCCATTTTGTATTATTCCTCCTCTTTAGTTTCTTCTTGCGCTTTGCGCTCTTGGCGTTTTGCAGCCAATTTCTCACGACGTGGATCCTTGGTAACTAGCAAGTAGCGGATAACTTCGTCTGTAATGTTGAGCACAGAAGAAATCTTCGCAGTTGCAGTTGCAGGAAGTTCCAGTTCGTAATAGTAATAAACCGCAAAGTCCTGACCCTTGATGGAATAAGCTAGACGCTTCTTACCTTCGTTGGCTTCTTTGACAATCTTGCCGCCGTTAGCCTCGATAAGAGCCTTAACTTTGTCGGTTGCCGTCTCTAGGTGCATTTCCAAATCTGGATGCACAAGAACGGTTAATTCGTATTCTCGCATGAACACTCCTTTGGTTAAAGCAAGAGCACGATAAATTTGACATTTATGCCTCTTGCTGAGCTAATATATGCAGTTATTCTAACACAAAAAGCCCAGCTTATCAAGAGAATCACCTCTGTTTCAGTTAAAAATAACCCCGAGCATGACACTCGAGGTTATTTTCGTTGTATTTAGCTGCGTCGACGACGTATTACAACTACCATAAAGCTGATTAAGCCAATCGGTAATATTGATATTGGCCCGATTAGGCTACTTACGCTAGTCTTTGGGTTCTTTGCGCCAGATTCATCTGACGAATCGTCCTCTTCTGTATCGTCGTAATCACCACTAGGATCATCGTCGTCATCAGGGTCTGTACCATAATCACCCTTTTCCCAGACAGCATAAAGCGTAATGTCCGTTTCGCTACCAATCACGTCGCCCGGCTGATAGGTCGCCGTCGTCGCATCTGGATTTTCATCCCAACCCTTGAACACATAGCCATTCCATGTCGGTTCGCGCTCAGGAATTACTACATCATTGTCATCGCCGATAATATCATCAAACTCATCAGAGCTACCACCGTTAACATCAAAGTGAACTATAAAACGCGCATCACCCCAAATCGCATACAAATTTACATCACTGTTACCTACATAGATAGAATCGCCAGGATCATACTCGGCCGTCCCCGTACAACCAGTCATACTCCAGCCAAGGAAGCGGTAGGCTTTTCGACTAGGTTCACTCGTAGGGATTATAGCTCTACGCATCGGTACAACTTTTTGTACGTTGGATACCGGATTAGCTACACTCTTGCAGAGATAATAGTTAATGTTTAAGGTTTGTTGACTCCAAACTGCATACAATTTTCGACTCACCGAACCGCGATAGAGATCACCTGGTTGGTAGCTTGCCGACTCATTAGCACTAATTGCCCAACCATCAAAGTTGTAACCTTCACGCGTTGGCTCCGTCGTAGAAACCGTAATTTCACCAACTGCACCGCTATGAGCCGCTGGAGCACCCGAACCACCATTCGCGTCATAACTTAGCGTAATCGTGCCTCTTGTCCAAACTGCATATAATAGCGTATCTGCATTAAACTCAGCCGTAGCACCCGCCTGATATGTAGCCGTTGTAGCGTCCGAAGTTGTAGCCCAGCCTAAGAAATTGTAACCATCACGCGTTGGAACATCGCTACTGAGCGTTATATTTCCCGGTTCACTAACCGTCGTCGCTGGCGCGCCAAAGCCACCATTTGCGTCATAGTTAATCTCAATCGTAGTTGTTGTAGGCGTTGAAGAATTCTCTTCCCAAACTGCATATAGCGTAATATCACTCTTGTTCGTGTAATCATCGCCAGCATTATAAGATACATCGGTAGAGCTTGCGGATGTTGCCCAACCACGGAATATATACCCACTACGCGTTGGTCTTGTAGCTGGAATTTTAACACTAGAAGCAACCTTTGCTACTCTCATGGCCGATGGAGCGCCCGAACCGCCATTTGCATTAAAGCTGATCGTATACGTCTGTACTGACCAGACCGCGTATAGCGTAATATCCTCGCGTCCCGTATAACTATCTCCTGGATGATAAACTACCGTACCGCCCGCCGAAGTTGCCCAGCCCAAGAAATCAAAGTCTGTCCTCGTTGGAGTTGTAGAAGATAGAGTTATATTAGCCGTTTTAGCCGCAGATTGAGCACTAGGAGCGCCCGTACCACCAGCAGCATTGTATCTGACAGTATATGTATCACCACGCCAGACTGCATAGAGCGTTGTATTCTCGTGACTTGTAAAACTATCGCCCGGCTGATATGTAGCCGTTGTCGCGGTCTTGCTTGTAGACCAGCCGAGGAATGTGTAATTCGTGCGCGTTGGTATCGTTGAAGAAAGCGTAATATTCTGAGTTTTATCCGCTGTTTGCGATGCTGGCGCACCCGTACCGCCGTTAGCGTTGTAGCTTACAGTATATTTTTGTTCTTCCCAAACGGCATACAAAGTAACATCTTTTTCCGCAGATGGTTTCGAAGTAGATCCTTCGGCATCAATAGTGCTGTATTTTCGAAGGTAAGTCGCCCCTGGAGCATAGCTCGCTTTCGTAGCTGTTTTACTTGTTGACCAGCCAAGGAATGTATAATTCGTGCGTGTTGGTTTAGTACTAGAGATTTTACTCGAGATGCCAACATGCGTTACATACGAGGCAGGAGCGCCAGCACCACCATTTGCGTCATAGTTAACATTGAAACGATGATACATCGTCTTGAGCTGAGAAGCATCACTGACCTTTGCAATAGCATAATAACCATCAGCTCGCAATCCATTACTGCCGCAATTATTGTAAAGCAGATACATATCATCACCGTCAAAAGCCGCGCTCTCTAATTCGCAAGTTATGTTTGGCATGTAGTACGCACCGGTGAATGTGCCGTCATCGCCAAACTGCATAATGACGCCGCTATTTACACCAAAATAACCATTTTTGTTTTTATATTTACCATCGTTACCAGTCCATAATATACGATAACTATAACCGTGGCGGTATGCTAGGTCCTGGTTAACTTGCGTATGATAGTCCTTAACGATAGTCTTAGATATCCAACTATTCATATCGACTCTTCGAATCACAGTATCATAGCCATTAGCCCTCACGGAAACCCAATATTGCCCATTCAGGTTATCATATGCAACACCCGAAGCACCCAATGTACCGCCACTAGAATTAAGAGTTGACTTAGTATCAATATAATTATAATTTTTATCGAAACGATACACATTAGTACTATCAACGACCAGAAGCTGTTTATTCTTACTGTCCCAGGTAGACCCATTACCATGACCAACGCCATATTTGGTTTTATTTACAGGATTCTTCTTAAGTGACCTGTCGATTGTAATTATCTGATTTTTGCCTGTATTATCTTCATTTCCCCCAGTAGGCGCAGCGACGATAATAAAATCGCTATCATTAATTGCAAAACTCTGCGCACTAGTATAACCACTAGGCAATTGCCAAGACTTAAGAATTGTCGCATCGAGCGCTAAAGAATTGAGTGGCTTCCTATCGGTTAAATCGTATTCTTTCACTGCCGCCGACGCCCTCTGCTTAGCAATTACGAAGTTAAAAAGCACAGTCAACAAAAAGACTGCACCTACCCCGCAAAAAACAATTCTGCGCTTTGTTTTTATTTTTGTTTTCATTTTGACCTCTCTGTTTGGTATAAGCTTAAGCTTTTTTAAAGCTTTTGTCAACCCATATTAAAAGACGAGCTAAGCTCGCCTTTTAATATTATTCATAAATCGGCCCATCGTCTGGGAACGGATCCGAATCCCAACCATCAGAATAGCCATCAGAATAGCCGCCATCCACAAACCCATCACCGTCCGAATCAACAAAATCATTCTCACCAAAATCATCATCGGAATCACCAAAATCCCCTACGCTCCCCTTCTGGCCATAAGGATTAAATCCAAGATCATTCAAAAACCTAGAAGGAAAATTATAACTACGTCCACCATACATGAAACGCGACTGCGCAAAGGTCAAGAATAACTGTCTCATCGCACGCGTCATGCCCACATAGGTCAAGCGACGCTCCTCTTCGACATCTTCCGCCGATTCGTCCATTGAGCGCACATGTGGCAATAAGCCCTCTTCCATACCCACCAAGAATACTACTGGGAATTCCAAGCCCTTTGCTGCATGCAAGGTCATCAAAGTCACCGCATTATCTCCTGCAGTTTCGCCCGCCGAAGACATCAAAGCCGCATCCGCCAAGAATTCATCAAGATTGCTATAAGCTCCAACTTCACCAACCAAGACTGTCAAGTTCTCGTTGCGCTCCTCCGCCTTAAGCTTGTCACCATCATTCAAATACTCGCGATAGCCAGTCTTCTTGAGTAAAGCCTCGATAATGTCTGCTGGATTCACATCGGCCGCCGCTTTGAGACGCAATTCCTGCAGCATCCCCATAAAGCCTTCGTAAGCACGCTTAATCTTTGGCGACAAGTTCTGAATATCACCATCCATAATTCTCTGCAAAGACACCGCACCAATACCACGTGCCGGCACATTAATTACGCGCGCAAAAGCCACTTCGTCCGTTGGATTCACAATGAGGTGCAAGTAAGCCAAGATATCCTTAATTTCCTTACGATCATAGAACCTGACCCCGCCGACCAACTTGTACGGAATTCTCTGCTCCATGAACGCCTTTTCAAAGGCCTGCGACTGTGCATTCGTGCGGTAAAGCACCGCAAAATCAGACAATGGTCGACCACCCGTCGTGCTCTGCGTCTTAATCTGACGCGCCACCCAGCTCGCCTCATCCTGCTCATCGCGCGCGCCATGAATATCAATCGGCGCACCCTTGCCAAGCTCCGTAAACAATTCCTTATCCGAGCGCTGAGTATTTTTTGTAATAATCTTCTGCGCAGCGTCCAAAATATTCTGCGTCGAACGATAGTTCTGTTCAAGTTTTATAACCTTCGCGCCTGGGAAGTCTCTTTCGAAATTCAAAATATTTGTAAAATCTGCGCCACGCCAAGAGTAAATCGACTGCCAGTCATCACCCACGCAACAGATATTTCGCTCTTCATTTACAAGCATTTTCACTAGCGAATACTGGATATGGTTCGTATCCTGATACTCATCAATCAAAATATGCTTGAATTTATTACTCCACTTCTCGCGAATATCTTTACGCTGTTTAAATAATTTCGCCACCTCAAGGAGCAAGTCATCGAAATCCACTGCGTTAGATTTCAAACGCTTATCTTCGTAACGCTCATAAATCTCTGCGATTTGTTTCTGCTGAGGATAAACCGCATCGGCCGTATATTCATCAACGCCCTTACCCTCGTTCTTAGCATTCGAAATTGCTGATTCTACCGCCTTTGGTTTAAGGTTTTTATCGCTAATATTCAGCTCTTTCATCGCATGTTTAATGAGCGTCAAACGATCATCTGAATCATAAATCACGAAGTTCTTATCTAAACCAACATTCTCCGCCTCAATGCGCAAAATCTTCACACAAATCGAGTGAAAAGTGCCCATCCAAGGCATAAAACTAAAGTTATTTGGCATGCCCAGTAAGCCTGCAAGACGCTCGCGCATCTCTTTAGCAGCTTTGTTCGTAAAGGTTAAAGCTAATATCTCTTGAGGGCGCACGCCATTTGTAATCAAATTCGCAATGCGATGTGTTAGAGTTTTCGTCTTACCACTACCTGCGCCAGCCAAAATCAGCACTGGCCCAGACATCGTCTCGACCGCCTCCTGCTGCGCTTTATTCAGTCCCTTCAAGATATCCATTATTCCATTTTACAACAAAAAGCGACCCCGTTGGGGCCGCCCACCTTTTATTTAGATTACTGACCAGTTATTAATATCAGCGAAGGCTGGCTTTACTGCGTTAAATATATCATTTTCTTGCTGGCAGTACTGTTGCTCGCTACTCGAACAAGCCTGAGGCGTATAATACCAGTAATAATAATCGCCAATCTGGCCGATTAATGCTGGACCGCTACCAACACCATCAAAGGCATTTTGGTCTGACGTACGAACAATCTGTAATAGTCTACCCCCGTTATCAAAATTGCCATAATTAGCCCATTGCTGCGCTTCCTTATGTGAAGCGGAAAGTTCCAACTTAGCTCCAGGAAAACTTCCCGTATCAGGAATAACGCGATAATACATATAATAATCCGTGGGCTTCTTTACCTTTACGCCCCAATCGGCAATATAGATATATTCAGCCGTATTCACAGAAGCCGCATTTGCATCGTCCGAGTTAATGCAATTCATTGCAGCAGGAGTTCCAGCACCATCAGGATTACCTGCTACAGGCACGCCCTCCACAGCGCTAGCAGGAGTCAAACAACGCTCACTCACTGCGTCATCAATGCGCTTGTTTTCTGTTACTTTGCTATAGATAATAAAACCAATAGAGCTCAAAGCGATTACGGTCATTACAACCGCAAAGACTACCAAACCCATTCCGCTTTTGATAGATTTCTTAAGTTCAGCGTCATTCTGAACAGTAGCAGTGCCCATTTCGTCCGCCATATTACCTCCTTAGATTACCTAAATTATAGCACAAGCAAAAAGCCCCTCATCTGGGGGGCTTTTTAGAGTTTTATTTATTCGCCAACATTCTTTAGATTATTGTTTTCGTCAAGACAGCCGATGCCGCGATTCGTAAATGCTTCCGTTGCAGCCTCGTCGAAGTCCGAACAATTCGGAATACCATTACCACCAAGCACATAAATCCATTCAGTTGAACCAACTTCGCGATAATATAATGCATATCCGCCACCGAACGGCGCACCAGCAAAGCTCGTCGAACCCTTTAGTGTTTCGTATTTTCCACTCTCGCTCGTCTGAATCCTGTCAGCGCTAGCATTAAAGACATTCGTTGTTGTATTGTCTGGATTTTTAGACGCATACGCATCATGGAGAGCACTGACTAAAGTTTTCTGGCTATCAGTCACCCAATCCGTACTTGCGCAGACGATCGAAAACGGCATCGTATTATATGTAAAAGCACAGCGCATACTATCTTTATCATAATAAAAGCCGTAATCACCACTCAGTTCCGTCACCTTCGTAAAGCCCTTCGACTCCAAATAGGCTACAGTAACATTGGAATAAGCATTAATCTTGTCAGTATTAAATGGATCATTGCCCAATACGCTCGAATCCACATAGGCACCATAGCTCTTTGGGATACTAGTATAGATACCAGAATCCAACTTAGCTAAGACAGTGCCCGAATCAGCTGTCATAACACGCGGAGACGCAACATCAGCGCTCGCGTCCATATAATTAATCAGGCCTTTTACTAAATCTCTAATTTCCTTATCCGTATCGTAATTCGCTACAACTTCAGCAACCGTACCTTCTTCGGCGGCAGCAACTTCCTCTTCAGTTACGGCACAAGTCGTGCTTGCCGTATCGGCTTTCGTGCCGCCAGTATCGCGAAGCATTGCCCAAGCAAAAGCACCCGCAAAGCCAAGCGTCGTAATCAAAAAGACAATCGTTAGAATTGATGAAGATTTCTTTGTGCCACCCTGATTATAAGAAACGGGAGCACTTGCTGCACTCTGAACTGGAGCTGAAGCTGAATTCTGCGCAGCAAAATTTGTTGTATTGTTTTCCATTTCTCTCCTTTTATTCTATTTTAACATAAGCAAGTTAGATATTTGCTCAACTGTTTCATCGAGCTGTTTATCAGCCGTAATTGTGGCCTCGCTATCGCCAGATTGCTTGCCATAATCACCAAATTGCGCATGGTTCCCACCTGCAATCTCATATACAACTGCATTTTCTGGCAAATACTGTGCGCCCTCACTCAGTTTTTCGCGGTTTATTACAGTATCATTTGAGCCGTAAATCTCCAAGACTCTCAAGTCCTTCGCCAAAGGTTTTGTTGAATAGGCTGCTAGCATTACTAAAGCTTCGACTTTTTCTGGATTATTCGAAGCGTAAATAGCTGCCATCGCCCCACCCATCGAATGTCCACCAATATAAAAATGTTCATACGGCTGATATCCCACATGCAAGCTATCCATTACGTCATCAAAAGCATTCTGCTTAAAGATTGCAAAATTAAATGGCATCTTTACGAGCGCGCAGTCCACACCCTGCTCCGCCAAACGACGCATTAAAGGCGCGTAAGCTTTATAATCCACTCTTGCTCCAGGATAGAAGACCAAAAGATCACTCTCGTTCGGCCCATCAAACAGGACGTAATTACTGCGATTCTCCACCACGATTCCATACATTCCATATTCACTTTCAAGACTAGCCTTCGCAACGTCGCCTGCGCGATAATAAGTCCCGAAATAAATCCCCAGTCCAATTGCAAGTAGTCCTATTAGGCATCCAAAACCCAGCAAAACTCGCTTCAAAACAATGTTTTTCTTCTCTTTTATCTTCTTCGCCATCCTGCTTATGATTATAACGACACGAGACAAAAATGTTATAATAATAAGCATAAGCAATAACATCAAGGAGTAAAATGGATCAAAATCCACAACCAGCCATTGTAGCTAAACCAGCTAGCAATAACGGCCTAAAAATCGTCACAATTGTAACTTCCATCCTCGCAGTCTGCGGCGTAGGCTTTGGTATTTATGGCATGACAAAAGGCAGCACCACAACCGAAAAAGCATCAGATTTCAAGGTTGAGATTGTTGACGAAGACGGTCAGAAATCAACCATCGAATCAGAAAAAATCACCGTAAACGACGATGGTAAAACTATCACAATTAGCGACAATGCCACTACAGCAACAAAAAATTACGTTATTCAAAGTAACGACTCTGCTAACTACCTCTTAAATTCCACCTCATACGGAAGCGGCAACGATGGCGGCTATTATACCGTAAGACTGTCAGTGGCTAATGGCGAAATCAATTCCTGCTCTCTATTTGCAGTCGAGAGCACTTCTGTTTCCCGCTTCGTTAAAGATTGCGAAAAGCCAACCGGTTTCTCGGGCAAAATTTCACAAATCCTCGACGCAGGCGAAGGCCAAGCATCCTTCCAATACACTGCTTTTATCATGGAAGATGGCAGCGTAGCATATATCAAGAATGATGACCTCGTTAACAGCGCGCTTAATGGCACAGCTGCTCAAATCGCAGGCAACCTAAAGATTGATGGTTCCGCTATCAGAGCAGAACACGTCACCGTAACGCCAAAAAACACGCCAGAAGAAGCCGCAGGCGTCGGCGCCTACAATACAACCTTCTTCATCTTATCTGACGGCACCTACGTAAAGTTTAGCGATTCGCTACTTAACTAATCCAATAAAATAGGGCTTCAAATCCGAAGTCCTATTTTTTATCCTTCAAAAAGCCGCCCTTACGAGCGGCCTTTTGTATTATTCATCAAAGCTTGTACCAAAGAATTCTTCGTCAGTATAGTAACTACGTTCAAAGTTTTCAACTAAATATTCTCTTAGATCTTTTAGTCTGACCTTTTGCTCTTCGCCATCACGACGACGCACCGAGACTTCCTCTGCTTCAGCATCCTTCGGACCCACAATCAAAGCATATGGAATCTTTAGCTTTGTTGCTTCGCGAATCTTCTTGCCGAGGCTCTCA
>JAZQSO010000065.1:0-5184 GCA_045630145.1 Candidatus Nanosyncoccaceae bacterium | reverse complement strand
GACTAAAAAACTTCATTTACCATCAAACCGGCCCCCTTCCAGGGGCCGGCCTTTTTTGTTTTTCTAAAAACTGCGTGAGCTACCGCCGCCACTCGGGTGTCCACCACCGCCGTGACTGCCACTACTGCCGCCACCGCTACTCCAGCCGCCGCCGTGGTAGTGTCCGCCACTACTGAGCATCATTTTGAATTCGAAGAGTGTGCCCATGAGCAAGCCAAGACCCGCCGCGAGGTAGTATGTGGCGAGATTGACTCCGATTGCATTCGTAAAGGTCATGCTAATCGAGAGCAAGATGAAGCCGAATATAGAGAAAAACGTTCGGAGTTTCTTGTTTGATTTAAAGATTTTGGCAGTTATGAAGCAGGCTCCGAATATGAACAATAGAATCATGCCTTCAGTATCAAAATTGACCTCATTATCAGCGATTTCTTCATAAGAGGCTGATTCGCTGATGTCTATCTCGTATTCTTTTTCGTAACGTGCTAGTACTGCGTCAAAGCCTTTGCGTAGGCCATCATTCCAGTTGTCTTCTTTAAAATCTGGAATCATGTAATGGTCTTGAATGCGGCCAGACTCGGCATCGGAAATAAAGCCTTCCGTACCGCGTCCGAGCTCGATGCGGGATTGTCGGTCGCCGATGGAAAGAAGGATTAAAGTGCCGTTATTCTTTTCGGCGGAACCTATGCCATACTGTTCGAAAACACCATGCGCATAATCTTCGATCGCTTCCCCGTCCATGTCTTTGACTGTCATGACGACAATTTGTCCGCCAGTTTTTGCTTCGAGGGATTTATTAGTATCGACTATGTAATTTTCCGTATCAGAATCGATAACATTAGCGAGGTCGTTTACGAAGAAAACATGACTGGACGCAGGATAAGTTTTTGTAGCTAAAGCTTCTGAGAAATGCAAAAAGCTTGCGCCGAGGGCGAGCAAGCTAATTGCAATAATTTTGGTAGTTCTCTTGAGCATTAGAATTATTTAGTAAAGTCTACGACTGGGACTTCCTTAGAACTTTCGTTGGCTTCAAAGTAGTCGGCTTTTTCGAAGTTAAACATTCCGGCGATTACATTGGTTGGGAAAGACTGAAGTTTGGTGTTGTAGGTTTTTGCGGCTTCGTTGTAATCTTTGCGCGCGGTTGCGATGCGATTTTCTGTGCCAGAAAGCTCGTCTTGCAAAGCGATGAAGTTTTCGGAAGATTTGATGTCTGGGTAATTTTCGACAATTACCATCAAAGCGTTGAGGTCTTTAGTGAGCTCGTTATTGGCTGCAGACTTCTCTTCCATAGTGCTAGCGTGTAAGAGATTTTCGCGAGCGCTAGTGATTTTGTCAATAATCTCGGTCTCGTGACTTGTAAAACCTTTGACGGTATTAACGAGATTGGGAATGAGATCGGCGCGGCGCTGAAGATAAGTGTCGATATTTGCGGCTTCGGTCGTGACTTCCTCTCTAGAGACGACGAGGCTATTATATGTACCGATCGCACTAAGGCCGAGAATGGCAATAATACCTACGATTGCGAGTATGACAATGAGTGCTACTGAAATAGCGCCTTTTTTGATTTGATTTACAATTTTCATTTCTTTCTCCTCTTTAAGATTTTATTAAACTGCAGTGTAGCCACCATCGACTGGCAAGATTGCGCCGTTAACATAGCTAGCTTCGTGGCTAGCAAGGAAGATTGCGGCAGCATTGAGTTCGCCTGGCTTTCCATAGCGTTGCATTGGAACATGGCTTTTAGCGAAGGCTTGGAATTGATCAGTGTCGAGCACGGCTTTTGTGAGCTCGGTTTCGAAGTAGCCTGGACAGATTGCGTTGCAGGTAATGCCCTTGGTTGCGAGTTCAGCTGCGACGGCACGGGTAAAGTTAACCACGCCGCCCTTGCTGGAGTGATAAGCAATGGTCGGAATTTCGGCGTTGCCAACTAGACCATACATGCTGGCAATATTAATAATACGGCCGTAATTATTCTCTGCCATAATGTTGCCGAAAGCGCGGGTCATCTTGAAGACGGAAGTAAGGTCGGTTGCGATGGTGAAATCCCATTCGTCGTCGGTCATATCTAGGACACCCTTATCCTTGCTGGCGCCAGCGCAGTTAAGCAAGATATCTACCTTGCCGTATTCTTTTTTGACGGCCTCAGCGGCAGCATCGATGCTCTCGCTCTTGGTTATATCGCAAGCGATTGGCAAAACTTTGACTTTGTATTTTTTCTCAAGTTCAGCCTTGAGTGCTTCGAGACGCTCAAAACGGCGTGCAAGAATAGCAAGGTTTGCGCCTTGTTTTGCAAAAGCTTCGGCCATTTGCTTGCCGAGGCCAGAAGATGCGCCGGAAACTACAGCGATATCGCCTTCGAGATTAAACATTATTGATCCTTTCATTAGATAGCTATATTTTACCACGAAACAGATGGCTAAAAATTTGCTGTAATTTTTTTGCCGGAAAATGCCGAGTAGCGGTAAAATAGTATTAAGATGAAAAAAGCTTGGAGGGTTGGATTAATAACTGGGGGTGTTGTGCTTGCTGCGGGTTTGGTGCTTGCGGCTTGTTTAGTATTTAGACCACATATTAAGAATGTGGCGTTAAATTCTGCTTCGATAGAAGCTGAGCCGGTTCCAGAAGTGGTTTCGGCGAATGCAAAATACTTGTTTACGGGTACAACTTTTTGGGGGCGTCGCACGAATAAAAAAGCGCGCGCTTCGGAGCTAGGTGTAAAATATCCTTTTTCGAATTTAGATAGTATGCGTCGCGAGGATTATGATGCTTGGATTGGCGGCCTGGAATGTCCAGTGACGGATAATGGTCACGATGATTATGCCGAGGAAAATCTCTTCGAATTCAACTGTGATCCAGATTATTTGCCTGAGGCACAAAAATACTTTACGGCCTTTTTGCTTGGTAATAATCATACAGATAACCAAGGGCCTGAGGGTTTTGCAAAGACAAAGGAATATCTAAGTGAATATGGTATTCAGTATTTTGGTAGCTATGATTATTCTGATGGGGTAAACAACTGCGGCATCGTGGTTTTGCCGGTTAATGTAGTATTGGATAACGGCGAAACCGAGCAGCATCAAATGCCTTTTGGTTTCTGTAGCGCGCATGGTGTGTTTGGTATTCCTGTCGAGGCGGCGCGTGCAAATATGGCAAAATATGCGGAAATTGTGCCAACCTTTGCGATGCCGCATATGGGCGCAGAATATATGTCCTCGGCGGATACTTTACGTACGAATTTATATCATGACATGATTGACCGTGGCGTTGAAGCGGTAATTGCAGATCATCCACATTGGACACAGAATGCTGAAGCTTATAAAGGCCGTTTGATTGTGTATTCGATGGGCAACTTTATGTTCGATCAATCAGATAACGAGACGGCACGTTCGGCGGCGATTGAGGCGGATATTGTAGTGCATACAGATAATGTAGATTTCGGTGCTTGGGATGCGATTGCGGAGCGTTGTTTGGAGTTGAATGGTGCCTGCTATGACGAAATCGCGGCGGCTAATTTGCCAAAGATTAACATTGATTTGAAGTATGACTATCACGGCACAACGACAGACCACCAGACTCTTATTCCGCGCGCGGCAAATGAGGCGGAAAATACGGCGATTGGCGCTCGTTTGAACTGGGGTGCTATCCCAGCAGAACTTAAGAAATAAAGCCAAGAAAAAGCGCGCCTTTTAAGGGCGCGCCTGTGCCAGTCTAAAATAATATGCGGGTATCTTTTCTCTGTCTTTTTCTGAGTCTAGTTATTGTATTGAATTCTCGGGGATATCGTCGGGCTCTGCTTCGGCAGCAAAGGCGAAGAGGAACAGGAGCGGAATTCCGATGAACCACAGGGCTGCGATGATGCTTAAAAACTCGTCAAAGCTCCTGTTGTTTAGGATAACTTTGCCGACTTCTTCGCCTCTTCCGCAGATGATGTAGCCGTCTTCGTGCCACTTGCTGCCGCCACCGATATAAGTATCGTAGGAGCGGCGCCCTCTTCCGTCTGGATCCCAGACGTGAATTTGTTTCCCGGCATAGTTCGGATCTTCGGAAGCTTTTCTGAGAATGTCCCTGACTTCCGTGTTATAGTTCCGGTTTTCCGCAAGAAGCTCCATAGCGTATTCGGATTTAGCGCGGTTAACGCTGACGTTTGCGAGCTTGATGGGAATAATGCCGACGATAAAGTAGATGCCGATTGCGAGGATAACTCGTCCGATGCGGATTTTCCTTCTTTTCATTTTCTGCCTCCTATATGTATTTCTAGAAAACAAAAACGCGTGCAGCGTAAGCTGGCCCTTGCGCTGGCTTTCGGCTCGGATTGTAAAGAGCAAAAAGTGAATCGATTATAAAATATTAAGATAAAAAAGTCAATCCGTTAACCTTTTGAGGAATAAGAAAAAACACGCCTTTTCGGGGCGTGCTTTTAGCTTATCTTGGGCGGTTGGCGGCGCTGCGGTGCGCGGCCTTCTCTACTGAATCATCTAGTTCGGTTAGCTTGGTGAACTTTGGATTTTGACGCTTCAAAGCAGTCTCTATGAGGAAGTCTGCAACCTTTGGATTCTTCGGCAGAATTGGGCCATGAAGGTAGGTGCCGATGCAATTCTTGTAGAAACAACCTTCCGTTTGATCTTCGCCGTTGTTGCCGGCACCTGAGACTACTTCGCCAAAGGCCTGGCTTTTATCTTCGAGCGTTGTGAGGCCAGAGTGGTTTTCGTAGCCGACAACCTGTCCGAACTGACTATTTTTGATAACGATATTACCAATCAATCTTTCTGGGCCTGCGGTTGTGCTGAGATTAAGAATTCCGATACCCTCAATGCGATGTTCGTCTTGCGTGAGGAAGTATTTACCAAAGAGCTGATAAAGACCACAGATAACGAGCGTTGGTGTGCCTTCTTCAACGAGCTTCTTGAGTTCTGGAGCGATTTTCTTGAGATCGGCTTCAATCTTGTTTTGGCCGGAATCTTGACCGCCACCACCAAAGATGATGTCTACATTTTTTG
The DNA here is from genome assembly GCA_045630145.1 of Candidatus Nanosyncoccaceae bacterium. Taxonomy (GTDB): domain Bacteria; phylum Patescibacteriota; class Saccharimonadia; order Saccharimonadales; family Saccharimonadaceae; genus UBA2834. The sequence continues at coordinate 190 of JAZQSO010000065.1, read as the reverse complement.
GAATAGATTGGCCGGGTTCGTGCTCGATGACTTTGGTTTTGATGCCGCGCCATTCACAACGCTTAACGAGCGTTAGTATGTTGCCATGGTCGCCGTAGAGGTTCATCTCGCGTGGATAAAGATGAAGAATCGTGATTGTATTTGCCATTATAGTAAGCTCTTTCCTGTTATGATTTTGCGAATTTCGAGC
>JAZQSO010000064.1:0-1587 GCA_045630145.1 Candidatus Nanosyncoccaceae bacterium | reverse complement strand
AGAGGCTTCGAGCCATTCCGGCACGATATCCACGGTTAATTATGCCTTGGAGCAGGGGCGCGATATCTTTGCGGTCCCCGGAGATATTGACCGCGAAAACTCAGTCGGTACAAATCGTTTGATCATGGATGGCGCCAAGGTCTATTTGGGTGCAAAGGAATTCTTGGACGATGTTTTGCCGGATTGAAGGAGTCGCAAGGCGGACTCGATTTCTGAAGAATTTGGCGATGATGTCTCGCGTATTATTGTAAGTATCGAAAGCGGAAATAACACAGTAGATAAACTTGCTGAAGTTTTGGATTTGGCTGCCGTAGAAGTCATGACGAGACTTAGTATGCTTGAGATGGAAGGCCTAGTGGCGCTGGATGGAGAAAAAGTGCGATTGTTGAAGAATTAAAGCACGCAAACTAAGAGCTTATGCTAAAATAGAAGTATAAGTTAAAGAGGGCATCAATTAATCTATGGCAAACAAAGTGATGATTGTCGGCACTGGAAATGTCGGCATGAGCTTCGGTTACGCACTTGTTCATCAGCGTACCAATGTAAACGAACTAATTCTTGTAGATATTAATAAGGAAGACGCCGAGGGCGAAGCAATTGATCTTCGTGATACTTTGGCAGTTGCTCCAGCATATCTCAAAATTCGCAGTGGCGAATATTCTGATGCGACCGATTGTGATGTGATTGTTATTACCGCGGGTGTTCCACAGAAGCCAGGCGAATCTCGCATGGACTTGCTTAAGAAGAACGCAGCAATCTTCAAAGACATGATTGGCCAAATTATGGCTTCCGGCTTCAATGGTATCTTTGTGATTGTAAGTAACCCAATGGATGTTTTGACATATCTCACTTGGCGCTATTCTGGCTTGCCTCCAGAAAGAGTCATCGGTTCTGGTACGGTCTTAGATTCCGCAAGGCTTCGCTATCGCATTTCTCAGCGTCTTCATGTCCATCCAAAGGCAATTCATGCCTATCAGGTTGGCGAACACGGAGATTCTGAGCTTGCACTTTGGAGCTGCGCAAATGTTGGTGGTCAGGATGTGCGCGATCTTATCGATGCTCAGGCGCGCGCCGAAATCGAAGAGTATGCTCGCAAAGAGGCTTACACGATTATCGAAAAGAAGGGTGCAACCTACTATGGTATTGGTAGCTGTTTGACGACTATCGTAAACTGTATTCTTAACGACGAAAATCGCATTTTGCCAGTTAGTAATTACGATGAACTTAGTGGCACATATAATGGCTTCCCAGCAGTGCTTGGCCGTGAAGGTATCGTTCGCCGTATTGGTCTCAAGATTTCTGACGATGAGCAGATTAAGCTCAACGCCAGCATTCAGGTCTTGCGTGATGCAATTCGCGAACTAGGCGAAGAATAGATTAATTGAAAAAAGCGGGCTCCAAAAGGCTCGCTTTTTGTTGCGACTTGCCATTAGCGTTAATATATGGTATAATATAGATATGGAATTATTTACTCTTGTTCTCGGCTCTCTGGTGTTTCTAGAGACCACGGCACTTTGTGTGTCGAATTTTTCGAGCAAGGCAAAGCAACTCAATCGCAAGGCAAAACGCCGTGTCTTCGTGGATACC
>JAZQSO010000063.1:0-15347 GCA_045630145.1 Candidatus Nanosyncoccaceae bacterium | reverse complement strand
CGGGCCAGCCGTGCCGAAATTGCTATATTTAACAACGACGCTTTGGCTCATATCTTCCACGCCTTCGAGATTCATCGTCATGGTATCGATATAGCCGTCATTATTGATGATAATCTCATAGTTCATAGCAGTATTGCTGAGCATGTTCGAGCTATCATCGGTTGCGGCTGTGAAGCCATTGATTTTACCGGTATACTTCGTGCCATTTTCTACAGCTTCGCTCTTCATGTCGGTAAAGGTCGTGCCGTTCGAGATGTTAATACCCATGCCTTTGCCTTGTGGAACACTGGTCTTCGTCCAGCCTTCTTCTACTGGCGCAAAGCTATATGGCGAAACGGTCTTCGTATACTGGTAGCCGCTATTCCAATCGTAATAGGTTTCCTGAGTCATGCCCATGAATAGTTCAGTCTTACAATATTCAATCTTGTTTGGACCATCGAAGGTACAATTCATCGTAGTATCGATATCCATGCCCATCGCACTTGATGTAATAATGGCGGTATAGTCGAAGCTGCCGAGCTCAGAGCGCATTTTTTCGTCTGCAGCCGTAATCGGGTTGTTTTCAATCGGAGTGACCGTACCCGAGTTTGCACCGCCTTCGCTCGATCCACTCTCGGAGCCGCCTTCACTAGTGAACTCTTCGGCAAATTTATCTACAGCGCCGCCAATCTTTGAACCTGTCCACCAAATTGCGCCAAATAGAGCAAGAAGTAGAAGAAGAATGATAATTAAGATAATAATCCAAGACTTGCCCTTCTTTTCTTTTACGCCTTCTGGGGCGATAGGCTGAGGTGTTACTGGCTGAGATACTGGCGTAGCTTGTGGGGCTGGAGTAGGCTCAGCTGGCTCTACGACTGGAGACGGAGCGGTTGGCTCCGAAGCTGGCGTTGGTGTTGCTAATTCTGTTGCCGGAGTCGGCGCTTCCGGCGCAGCAGACTGAACGCCTTCTGCCTGTGGCGCCACAGACGGCTGATCTGTTTCTTGAGGATTCATGATTCCTTTCTTTTATGCTTATGTCTATTATAGCATTTTTGACTTCTCTCTGTATTTGTTGTATTTTATAGGGGTAAGGACATTGCGGTCCTTAGATTTTTTCGTAAGGGGGTTTCTCTATGAAAATACGTATCTTAACAGCTTTTGGTATGGGACTCGTGCTTCTCTTTTCGCTCCTGTTTTTGCCACATGTTGCAATTAGTGTCTGCTTTATTATCGTGGGCGCCTTAGCTCTGTACGAGCTCGGTGCAGCTATGAAATATTCAGACCCAATTGACAGCAACCATTACTGGGTTGAGTTTGTAATGCTCCTCTTTTCCTGCGCGGCCGTGATTGTTGTCTTTGACAACTATCTTATGGGTTATTTAATTATCCTTTGCGCACTGGTAGATGTAGGTGGTTTTACAACCGGCAAACTCTTGGGCAAGAAAGCACATCGCGTAGCTTCTCTTAAGAATATCTCTCCGAACAAGAGTTGGGAGGGCTATATCGTTGGCGTGATTTGTTCCGTTGGCTTAGGAATAGTATTTTTCAAAGTCCTCGAAACTCATTTCCCTGCGAAGGCCTTCTGGTTCTGTCTCTTCGCCTGGATTCCTTCGATTATCGGGGATCTTTACGAATCTGCCCTCAAACGCAGACTCCATGTCAAAGATTCCGCCGATCGGGTTCTGAATGGCAAGAACAAGCTTATGAAGCTACTCGAAGCCCCCGTCAAAAGCCATGGAGGATATCTTGATCGTATAGATTCCTTCATCTTCGTATCTGTCGCATACGTCATTTTCAATTCAATTTGGCAGTGAGCAATCACTGCCTTTTTCTATTTCCACCATCACCCTTATTGACATGTATGCTAATATGTGCTATAATATATCGGTTAATCCGACAAGGAAGTTAAAGATCTTTTACGCTGATTACTTATGTTTTGCGTTAATCTTTGGCTTCCGCTTTTTATTCTTATAGAAAGGGGCGCCAGATATTGGCGTCAATGGTGAAAGTTATGTTGTTTAAAAAATCTATGTCCAATGAAAACAGAGCATATTTCTTGCTCGACGTCCTTGCAACGATAAGTGGCAGTATCTCTGGTTTCCTTGCCACAATTATGCTCCTTTTTAGTTTTCCTACTCCGTGGACATTCGCATTTTTAGCAGTATTCGCTGTTTTATTTGCTGTCCTTGCATGCAAATATACCAATCACGTTCGGCCCGACAACAATAATGAGCTTTTCTCGAACCTTTGGTGTATCGGTTTCTTTGCGGGCGCAGCTATCTTTTTATGTCTCATAGATGCTTATATTCTCGAATTTTGCGCATTGGCACTTGAGATTGCATGCACAGCATTGTATGTTTATGCAGTATCTAGGCGCGTCAAACATCTACAAGCAAAGCAAGACTGAAAGCTATGTTTCGATTCAGGTCGGCATCATTCTCCAGTACCCGTTCTTCACGGAAACCAAGTAATCCGCTACGTAAACCCGCCTCAATTAACGAGACGGGTTTTTACTGTTTTTGACATTTTAAGCATTTTGCGGTATAATAGAAGAGTTACGCATTCGATTAAATTTAATTAATCAAGGGATATTATGGCAAAGAAAGTCATTGGTAATTTGAAACTTCGCGTCCCTGGTGGTAAGGCAACTGCCGGACCTCCAGTTGGTAGCACCCTCGGTCAGTGGGGTCTAAACATGATGGATTTCATCAATCCATTCAACGAACAGACTAAGGAATTCATGGGCAAGAACGTTATCGTTCACATCCGCGTCTATGATGATCGTACGTTTGATTTCAAGTGTCTAGGCCAGCCAGTTGATGACCTCATTCGTGAGCGCATCAAGATCGAAAAGGGTTCTGGCAAGCCAAATACCGATAAGGTAGGCAAGATTACGATGGACCAGATCAAGGAAATCGTCGCAATCAAGAAGGATCAGATGAATGCAATCGATGAAGCTGGCGCTTGCAAGCAGGTCGCCGGCACCGCTCGTTCAATGGGCGTTGAAGTCGTCGAATAATTCTTAAAAAAGAGGCTACATATGGCCTCTTTTTTGTTGTTTTATTATAGTCGCACAATTTAGGCTTCGGCTTTGCTTTTCGCGGCGGCGATTGTGGCCTTCATTTGTGCTAAATCGTTCTTGTCGCCCGGTACAACTTCGAAAAGTTGACCATTGAACTTTGCCTTCGGAATTCCGTTATAATAGTAAAGCTCCATTGGTACTGGATATTCTGCGCCGCTTGAATCTATCATTGTTCCAGCATTTGCAAACCCGCCTTTCGGCAATAGCACGCGTGCCGCACTGTTATCATTAATAAAGAGAATAGTTGTTTCTTCTTCCGCATTAATACCAAGCTCGCGATCAAAGGCCATCGGGCCAAATTGCACGTTCGTCTTCTTGGCAAGTTCATCTTCCGAAGAGTAATCAAACTGAACACGATAGCAAGTTTCGCCGCTAGTCAAATCACCATTTATTAGCTCTACCTTACCCATTTCGTTCTGTTGACGACGAAAATCTCCGCCAAAGATTACGCATACATTACCTTCATCATCCTCAACTTCAAAGACGCCACCGCAAGGATTCTGCCTGACTTTACCTTCGACTAGGAATGGTTGTCGAGCCTGCGCACGCTGATCCGCGTGATAATCATAATCATCAGGGAGCCTAACTTTGCCTGTTGTTTGATCAACCGTTAGGCCCTCTGGGATTACCATTTCTTTAATAACGACCCTTTTGCCTGCTACAATGCCGCAGTTCATGAGCTCTTGATCTAGGAAGCGGTTTTCGCTATCTTTCATGGCCGTGCCAAGATAAATCATTTCGCCATAGATTGGCAGATTTTTCTTCTCTGGATTCTGTTGGCGCTCATTCTCGTTTTGTGCATAATAATGATCGCGGTGTTTCACGCAAACCGATTTGCGCGCGTAATCGTCCGCCACGCTTTCGCAAGGCATCTCACGATAACAACGCTTATTAAAGTCACGTAAATGCGATTCGTTGTATGTGTATTTCGGATCAAAGCCGCGACGAGTTAGGATAGTCATAAACTCGTGTGAGCTGAGAATGCTCATGCCATCGCCTAGCGCCATTTCTGGAATAGAACGCGAGCATTCAATCTCAAAAGCACGTTCTTTGTCGTGAGCAGACATCGCATCATAGATTTCTTGGCTCGAAACTTCGCTTTTTTCTTGGATTTTCATGTAATTCGTCAGGACATCCATGGCGTGACCAATCTCGTGATATGCGATTGTGGCGCGCTTGACCGTATCCATGCATTCAGCTTGCTCCTCGTTTTCGGCCGAGGATTCGTAACCAATACCAGAAATACGCGCATTCAAGAGTTGTAAATCTGTCGAGAGCGGAAGAGATTCGTCAATGAGGCGAATGCGTGCCTTCTTAAGATCATTCGGAAGAGTGCGATAGCAGATATAGTCCGAGTTTCTTGCGCCAGGATAGCGCTCAATATCTATCGTTGCGACTAGCGGATTGTCCAAACAGGCTTCGGCATAAATCGAGGCATTTTTCTTACCAATTTCAGATTTTATTCTCTTGAATTTCCCTTCTTGGTCATCCGCAGTGCTAAGATAGCCCACAAAATCTATGCCGCCAGTATATTTAACCTCTGGGTAGAAGCGCGGAAAATCCACTTCTTTGCCCTCAATATTGACCTTTTCCGTTTCTTTGAAGATTGGCCAATTATCACAAAGCTCGTCAATGTAGAGCAAATCACGATGCGAAGCATCGCTCGCAAGCCTTTCGATTGAAGGCATAGTATTTGGCGCACGGCGGCGTACGATATCCCGGCGAGCATTCTCGATAAATGTCGGGAGTTTCGTTGTGCGGCGCGTCATTTCGACCGGTTCGCTTTCAGACGGAGCTTCTTCCGACTCTTCTACCTGCTCGATATCTTCAAATTGGCCATCGGCAAGCCTATCCCACTCTGTTTCTTGAGGAGATTCTTGTTCTGCTGCGTGCTTTAGTTCCTCGCCAGCCACGGATTAGTCCTCGATATCTCCGTTGTAGCGTTTGAGAAGGTCGTTAATAAGAGAGACTTTTTCGCTAAAATCTAGCTCTTCGTTGTCCATAATTTGCCAGTAAGGCTCTTGCTCGTCGAGCGGAAGCTGCTCGATAGCTGCGGCCAAGGTTTCCATCTTGGATTCCTCATCTGCACCAAACTCAAAATATGGCAGTTCGACTCTTTCGGTTGGCTCGTTCTGAATATCTTCTGAAGCAAGCTTGTTTTCTCTCTCGTTCATAATTCAATTTTATCATTTAGCTTATTAGTTTGTTTTATTGCGCTTTTGAGCGATTTGTTCTTTGAGCTGTTGTAGATCATACTCCGAGCCTGCTGCAACCTCAAACACTTGACCTCGTATCATGACTTTTGGGATACCATTGCATATCTGCATTATGGTCGGTCTTGGTAGCTGCATGCCATTCTCGTCTATTGAATAATCTGACGCAATTCCTCCAACGCCCAAAACTGCAGCAAACATCGTATTGTCGTTCACAAATAGAACATAATTCTCGCGTTTGCTGTCTATCCCTGAAGCTTTATTAATTCGCGTGTCTCCACAATAGACTAGCTTGCTCTTCGCATCAATCTCCCCTTGAGTTTCGGGCTCAAAACAAATGCGATACTGAATTTCCGCAGGTCGTCTTAATCCGTTAACAATTTCAATTTCTCCCTGGTCGTTATGCTGACGATAGAAATCTCCGTAAAACAAGCATGCGTCGCCACCTTCTGTTTCTATTTCGAATTTTCCGTTATGCGGATTATTCTTAATCTTACCCGACAGGATAGTTTCTTGTCCCCGTTGCGCCTTCTGATGGGCATCATAATCGAAATCTGGATTCAATTCGACTTGATGTGTATCTGGATTAATATGATAGTCGCTTGTTGGTGCGTTACATTTCACGGTTACCCTTCTTCCAGCTACGATCCCGCTTTGGATCAAGCCAAAATCCAACCCTTTCGAAAAATCATCATCACCCAGGAATATATATTCTCCATAGATCGGCATTGCCTTCTTTTCCGGATTCGACTGTCTCTCTTTGTCGTTCTTTGCAAAGTATCGATAACGATGGCGCACGCATACTGCCTCGCTAGCATATCGATCAGCCCTTTGCTCATTGAGTGTTTCGCGATACAGCCTATCATTGTATGCTCTAATTTCATCGCCCGAAGCGAATTCACTGAGACCCCGACGCTCAAGTATTCGTCTTTCAGCATCCCCACGAGTAGACCAATTCTGCTCCTTTAATTTATTCATGAGAGTTTGCGGAATAATGCGCCGACATTCAAGCTGTGCCACCCTTTCCTTATATGCCTTATCCATCGCGTCCGCAATTTCTTGCGCACTAATCTCTCGCCTTTGTGGCAATTTTAGATGATTAACCAAAAAATCTATACCATGCCCAATTTCATGATATTCAATCATGGCTCGCGTAATAGTATCTGCTTTCTCGACTTTTTCTGGGTCAGACCTTTCTTCCTTCGTATTGCGAATTCCCGCCAATCGACGCTCTAACCGATTCAAACTAAAGCTAAGTGGCGTATCCTCCGAAATCAGCTCAACTTGCGAATGTATCTCTCCGGTTCTTTGATCCTCGTGACGTCTATTAAAAGACGAATTGGCGTTGTTTTCATAAATCCCGAACATCATCGTAGCAACTAGCGGATTGTCCAAACAAGCCTCAATCCATACAGCAGCGCTCTTTGCGCCAATTTTATTTTTCAACTCTTCGTAAACTTGACTCGGATTGCGTTCCGTAGATAAATACTTACTATATTTAGAGAATTCGCCCCCTACTATTTCTTCATCAAAACACGGAAACTCTATCTCAGCACCATCAAAATTACATTTTTTTGTTTTAGTAAAAACTGGCCAGTTTCTTTTGAGGTTCTCCATGAAACTAATGGATTCTGGTTTTGCATCTTCCGCAATATGCTCGATTGTCCGGTTAGTCTCCGACTCCGTAAGGTCCGTTTCGAATTTAGGCTCATCTATATCCGCCAGCTCATCCCATTTACTAGTCTGCGCTTTTCGAATATAAGCTCTTACAATTTTTTCGCCTGACATTTTTACTCCAGTGAATCACCGTTAAATCTTTCAAGGAGGTCGTTAATTAGGGCTGCTTTTTCGTTAAATTCAAGATTTTCATTATCCATGATTTGCCAATACTCTTCTTGTTCATCTAGCGGCAGCTTTTCAATAGTCTCCGCAAACGCCCGCATCTTCGACTCTTCGTCTAAATCGTACTCAAAAGTAGGCAATTCGACACGATTTAACTCCTGCGTATCTTCTCCTAAATCACTTAGATTATCCGTGTTCATATTCTCTCTCAGCCTCTCGTTCATAGTTTTATTATAACTTACGCTTATAGTTTGCCGTCTCTTGATATTTACCGCTTATTCTGGTATAATTTGCCTATTATTAACAATGTCGGGAGAGGAAACTCGTTTGTACCGCGAAAGGATTTCAAATGGCCGAAGAAGAAGCCAAAAATCTCGAAACTCCTGTCGTAGAGACAGAAGCTCCAGTCGAAGCAGAAGAAAAATTCGCTAAAGCTGGTAAAAAATCTAAGAAGCACGTAGAGGAAGTCAAAGCCGAAGAAGAGCGCCAGGCTCGCAAGGCTCAGGCTGCTGCTGAACCAGAAAAGAAAGCTGGTCCAAAGCCAGTCACTCGTACTCGTCTCGAACGCCGTGGTAAGAACTACCGCAAGGCTGCTGAGCAGATCGAGAAAGGCAAAGCTTACGCCCTCAAAGATGCTATCGCACTAGCTATCAAGACTAGCCCAGTTAAGTTTGATGCTACTCTTGAAATGCACTTCCGCCTTGGTGTTGATCCACGCCAGGCAGATCAGAACATTCGTAGCACCGTCAGCCTCCCAGCTGGTACTGGTAAGACTGTCCGCGTAGCTGTGTTTGCTCCACTTGATGTTTGCAAAGCTGCTAAGGGTGCTGGCGCAGATATCGCAGAGGATGAAGAGTTCCTCAAGAAGCTTGATAAGGAAGAAATCGATTTCGACGTTCTTATCAGCACCCCACAGTACATGCCAAAGCTCGGTCGCTATGCTCGTATGCTTGGTCCTAAAGGTCTCATGCCAAATCCAAAGGCTGGCACCGTTACCATGGATATCGAGAAGGCCGTCAAGGAAGCTAAGGGCGGTAAGATTGAATACCGTGTCGACAAGCAGGCTATCGTCCACGTTGGTCTCGGTAAGCTCAGCTTCGGCGCAGACAAGCTCGAAGAGAATGTTAACGCATTCATCGAAAGCTTGAAGGCTCAGAAGCCAGCTTCAATCAAGGGCCAGTACATCAAGTCCGTATTCATTACGACTACGATGGGTCCAAGCATCGCTGTTGAAAACATCTTCAACTAATCTAGCGAAGCTATAAAAATATCCCCTTTCGGGGATATTTTTGTTGGTTTGATCATCTTGACCAGTTTGCAGAATTCTTTACAGCGTTTTCTAATTCATGGAAGGTAGCCATCTCCCATTCTTGCTCCCAATCCGTTTGAGACATACTGTTCTGAGCATGAGAGTAAACCACTACATAATCATCGTCTCTGTAAACTTCTGTGCCGTACATTACCGGGCCACCACTAGCATTGATTTCGTCAATCTTTGGCTGAATATTCGCGTCGTAGTAGGTCTTGCTATAAACGTCTAAATAGACGAGCGAAGACCAATCGCGCTTTAGATCTTCTGCGGTACCGCCACCGAATTCATATCTACCGCTGGCATATTCTGGGATGTTCTGAGCGCCCGTCGTATTCTTTGATAGGCCACCAATATTAATTCTTTCGCTAAAGTAGTCATCAAATGGTGCGCTTGCTGAGTATGAATAATTAATAAACTCGTAATTGCTACCAAGATTAACACTAATACCCGATTCAAGGAAGGTTAAGATATATTCACCAGAATCAGTCCTAGTAATGTTCGGCGAATCTGTAGTTTCGACCGTATCGCCTTTTTCGACATTGTCGACACCGTCTGCAACTTTTACATCACACTTCGTTCTGTTGCTGTCGTTTGAGCTACCACCGTTACTTTCATTAAGCGACATGTAGACACATGCTCCACAAGCACCAATCGCTACAATTGCAAGGAGCAAGGTTGCAACCTTCCAGCCCGCACCGCTCTTATTGCCATAATCTACTGCCGAAGCGAGTTTCTTAGAATCTTCGTAAGTACTACGATCGACGGTTTCTACTTTGTTTTCTGCGACATTCTTGTCATCTTCCATAATTTCTTTTGCCGCCTCGCCTGCGCTAGGTGGAATATTCTTGTTGTCATCTGCCATTTTTACTCCTTTCTTTAGTATTCGCTATTCTTAGCACATCCACGTTCTGGGTAAGTGTCTTCAATGATAAGCTTCTGGGTGTCGTTTAGCTGCGTGCAATCTAACTTCTGGTTGTTGCCCAAGCCCTTGAGCTCGGCCCAGCCTCGGCTATCATAAGTTGAGCGGTAGTAATACAAATCATTTACAATAACCGTGCTGCCTTGACTGCGGTTAGAGATTAATCTTGCTACAACATATCGTCCATTTGACGTGAAGCGAATATCTGCGACCGAAAGAGTCTCGTCTGGGTGATCTTGACCAGAATTGTAAGTCAAGCCACTTAAATCTAGGTCGAAGCTTGCGATGCTTGGGAGATTTGCAAGATTCTTTTCGCAGGTGCTATTACCTTCTTCGCAAACCTTCTCGACGGCTGGAGCCCAACCCACGTTGTCGCCAGTAAATTTTTCTTCTGTTGTAGTATTGTTTCCGATCTTCTTAGGACTATCGCTTTCAGTAGATACCGAATCGTCTTTCGTGACGAGTGGCGATTCGTAGCGTAAACGAACGCCGCCGCTTTCTTCGTCTTCTACAACCACAATCATGCCAGTTGCAAATAAGACACAAACTGCAATGCTACTAACGAATAGTATTCCAAATATGACCGTGAGGATTTTCCAAAAGAAATTTTTCGCTTTTTTAAGAGGCTGTCTCGCTACAGTCTCCCCGTCCTTAAGCTTTTTCACCATAATTTTATTTTAGCATAAGAGTTACTGTTTTCTGGCATAAAAAAATTCCCCATTTGCTGGGGAATTTTGCTAGGTATTAGCGCTTCTTTTCCTTAACTTCGTTGCGGCCAAGGTTCTTCTTAGTCTCGGTGAAGACGACATGCTTGCGAAGAACTGGATCGTACTTGCGGAGAGTAAGCTTGTCTGGGGTGTTCATCGTATTCTTCTTGGTGTAATACTGGCGAATACCAGATTCCTCAGAAACGAGACCAACAAGCTTGCGCTTAGTATTATTTTTCTTTGCCATATTGAGGCTATTTTAGCATATTTGGCAATACTTCGCATGATAGGAGTGTATGCCCTGTGTTTTTGCGGTTTTTACAGCAATAATTTATAATTATATATAGATTTAGCTAATCATAGGGAGGCAGAATGAACAAAATCAAACAGAGTAAATCCACGGCGTTATTTGCCGGCATCCTTCTATTAATCTCCAGCCTTATTTTTACGTTAGCAGTAGCTTTTCTTGATGTTAAAGAGAATCCAAATGGTGGCCACAACATTGGTCTTTCCGCCATTAATCTCGCCTTCAACAAGAGTTTCCCTTACAACGAAACTTTGCACACAATCTCCGAATATGCCGGCTATATTCCCGTGCTTTTTGCCGCCTTCTTTGCGATCATGGGCGCAGGTCAGGCCTTAAAATATAAGAGTCTCAAGCGCGTCGATAGCGTCCTCTATTTCCTCGCCGCTTACTACGTTGTCGTTGGCTTCGTCTATCTCATTTTCGAGAAGATGAATATCAATGTTCGCCCGCTACCCCTCGAAGACGAGTGGGAGGCTTCTTATCCAAGCTCACACACTCTGTTTAGCATCACGCTTTCCGCAAGCGCCATCCTTGTTAACAACCTTTTCTATGCCAAGGCAAAGTGGCGCAAGCCTATGAACATCCTTGCCATTCTTTTCATGATTGCAGTGCCTATCATGCGTCTCTTCTCGGGCGTCCACTGGCTTAGCGATATTATTGGTGGCGTTATTATTTCCGTCGCGCTTGTTTCTTTCCTTAACTATGCGCTATTCTTTGTTCGCAGTTCATCTAAGAAGGCTAAATAAGGATATTTATGCAACCATCTAACGAAACCGCCAAAAATCTAGAAAACACTTTATCCCCTGAAGATCAGCAAGCCTATGCAGAAATGAGCTCTGTTTTTCGTAAAGTCTATGGCTACGAGCCAGATCTCAAAGTGCTCGATTCACTCTCGGAAGAAGAGCAAGACACCATTATCGACACACTTCTTGACGCCGAGCAGTAATTGACATTAGCGCTTTATTGTGATATAATTAACACATTAAATCCCGAAAGGAGAGTTTTTATGTACCTTTTATTTTTATTTCTTCTGCTTGGGCTGAACTTCTTCATTTCTTGGAGTAACGCCAAGGCCGTCGGCCGTTACTGGTCCGAGTCTAAACAAGTAGGAGGCAGTTTCCGTGCTGAAGTTGTCTGCGGCTATATCCAGGCTATCTTCGGCTTCACCATGTGCTATGGCTACATTCTAATGCTCATAGCCCCCGTTTTCATGCGGGCCAAAGGCGTCAACGCCGACTTCATTGCAGACTTCGAGCTTCTGACAAGCAATATGGTTTACCTGCTGGTTGCCGTGCCGATTATCGGTAGTGGTTTCCGCATCTGGTTCACCTCGCTCAAAAGAGCTTGGGAGCAAAGAAGTTTGCGAACAATCGCAACCGCTGGATGGAACTCTTACGCGCAGATTCACAATACAATCAATTTCGCACGTAATGCTCCGTCAGCATTCAAAACCATTGGCAGCTTCTTCGGTGGCAGCAAAAAGCGTCGTTCTAGCAAAAACGATGGCGCTATCATTATGTTAGCAATCCTCGTAGTCGTACTGGCACTACTTGGCGGTTATTTTACGGCCGATGCTATTATGCGCAAGGCCGATGCCGAATACGACGGATGTCAGGAATTCCTGAATCAACATCCCGAGTACGGTCAGCGCCACGGAAGCTACTATTAAAGAAATGATCCCGCCCAACAAGGACGGGATTTTTCTTTGCTCCAAAAAAGCAGAAAAAGACCCGCACTTTGGCGGGCCATTGGCGTTTTAAGCAGATTACTTGGTTAGCTTGCGGAATTCCTGAATCACATCATCAGTTTTTCCATCGATACGCCAAATGTCATCATATTCCTCGGAAATCTTGAATTTATATCCGAGCTGAGAAATCACGTCTTCACTACCACGTATGTAGCATTTTGTAGGCGTCACGACGAGATTACTCTTCATATTAAAAAGAAAATAATCGAGCGCTGGCTCGAACTTCTCGTGCTGAATCTTGGCGATTCTACCATGAGCGGATTTTTCTGCTGCTTTGGCGGACACAATTGCAGTATTGACCTCTTTATCAGAAAACCCCTTTGCTTCATAGGATTTCTGAAGTATAGTCAAAATCTGGTTACAATCTGCTCCTTGCCGAACAAGTGCGCTAAGTCCACCGTCATTATAGGCGATTGACAGGTGCCGCATTAACATACGCGGACGCCTCCTTTCTTAAAAAGTTTAGTATTGATACTATACCACAAGCGGCTTGATTTGTCCAGAGTTTTCTCTATTTACGCCGGAATGATATGATTAAATAATGAATCAAGACAACATCGTTTTAGTCGCTATTCACGAGTCTAAGCTCATTGAGCCAAGGGCTTGGCTGAGCACGACTTGGACGATTTACGAGAGCCTCCATACAATCATTAACGTCCGCTACAACAATAACGACGCCAAAGAGCGCGATTACGACATTACGATATCTCAGGACGATTACGATACAATCATGGATACTTTGGAGCTAGCGAAACGCGATGACCGCAAGGTTTTTGCTTTTGATGTCGACACTTGGGCTTTCAAGCAATACCTGAACGGCGAGATTATTTACCGGCGCCTAGATAGCCCTATCACAGGTATAGACGAGTTCGAGAAGCTACAAGTCGCGCTCGAAAAACTCATTAAGAAAGCACGCCCAGCTGGACAGTAAAAATCCCCGCCTTTTACAGCGGGGATTTTCTTCATTCGGGCTGAACAACATTGAAACCAAGCGACTTCGCCATGTCGACACATTTCTGGTCATTGAAGTGCATGCAGTAGGTTCTGTCATAGAACTGTTTCGGCAAAATGCGATACAGATCAGTAATCGGGAGATGGCAATCGCAATTCGGATTGCTATTCACATCGAAATACAACGCTGCGATTTTAGCACCGCTTAAGATGAGTTCCTCCGCGAATCCCATAGTCTGGTTATCGCCAGAGTAGTATACGACACCTTCGTCGGTGTAGAATACGAGACTATGCGCATTTTCACAATCGCCGTGCAACGCAGGCTCGTATCTTACAGCCTTAAAGCTCTTATAAAGATGATCGATGTTTTCCGGCTCAATGACGCTGTAGTATTTCTTAGACTTAAATCTATCGAGAATACCAGTGATGTCATCGAGATGTGTTGCATCGTGCGGGCAAATGAGATTGAATGCGATTTTGCGTCGGAATTTGCACTCCAGCAAAAGATTGCCGACGCTGCCGATATGATCGCTGTGGGTATGCGTGCAGAAGAAGTTTAAGGTATCAATTCCGTCTAGGAGATTAAGCTCCCAAATACGTCTGTAGGCGCTCTCGCCACAATCTATCAGGAAAAGTGTTTTTCCTTCGATAAAATAGGCGGAGGTGCTGCCAAGCGTCGGATAGAAACCACTGCCACAACCCAGGAATTTAAGTTTATCCATATCAAACCCTCCAGAAGGTAAAAGTACAAGCCCTCGGATTGAGCGCTCGCCTTCATATATTATACCATATTTCTGATATATTACAATCTGCCGACATAATTACATTGACTTTTTAGCTGTATTATTGCATAATATATGCAGTTATTTAGCCCTTTTACAATCAATCCGCCACTTCCGAAAGGAGTTCTTTATGAGTAAGAAAAATCCCAAAAAGTATAAAGAGAAGCAGAAGAAGCAGGCCGAGCGCAGCAAACGCCACAGCGAAAAAATCGAAAAGGCCGTTAAAGACGCCTATGAGCAGCTCCTGTATTACCCTGGAACCCTCATCGAGGAGAAATGCTCTCCCGATAAGAACACCGTCATCTTTAAAGGCATGACCGAGCAGATCGCCCGTTTTCTTATCAAGGACGACAACGACGTCGTTGATTTTCCCCTCACAGATTTCTACGCCGAAGTTCCCATTCCTAATAGCGGGATCCTGAAGATTCGTTGGACCCCCTTCAATCCGGAGTTCGATAAGTTCTCCGTTTACCAACTGGCCCGCGACAACTACAAGCAACTCTTACGCGAGAAATTTAATGGCGCGAGTGAAAAACTCTTAAATGCCAGCCTGAATGAGACCATTGGCTTCGGTAATCTCTCCGCCGATTGTGTCCTTTCTACAATTTACGTTTCTTTCGAGGATGTTTATTCGATTTCGTTCCTGATCACCGACGGCAAGACTACGAGCCTCTATCATGACAGCTGGCATATCTCGTGTCTCTCGCTCGAGGAAACTAATCCTGAGCTTTTCGAAAAGTGTTCTCATTACTTAGGCGAAGGTGGTCGTTACGCTTTTGCCATTCAGTATATCGTTTCGATGTATCTGAACGGCGAGGAAATTCCAAAGTTACCCGTGAATATCAGTGGCAACCGCAGACTCAAGCCGGAGCCCTTTCCTGACGATTCTAGCTCCAACGCCAGACCGCGCAAGCCTGCCGAGCCCACAGAGCCCAACTGCGTAGCGTATATTCGCTACGATGCTCTGACTGGTAAGGTTAGCATCAGTAATAGCTCGCGCGAGTATTCGATGAAGTGGTGGATTGTCTCCGGACATCGCCGACATTACGCCGATGGCAGAGTTGTCGAAGTCCAGCCCTATATCAAGGGCGACAAAGACGACCCGCAAGCTCAGCGAGCCCTGGAGGAATTCAAGAACGGTTTTCGCCGTATCAAGTATTACCACCTCGTGGCGCGAAAAGCGAAATAACTCAAAACCCCGACCTTATGGCCGGGGTATTTTTTGTCCTAGATTCTGAGCTATCGCGGCATTTTTTGTTAGCACAAAAAATGGAGCCGCGAACCGGGTTTGAACCGGTGACCCCACGCTACGCGCATGGATGCGCTGTAATCTACCTACTCGGGCATTCGCCCTCGAACAAGCAACTGAGCTATCGCGGCATTTTTTGTTAGCACAAAAAATGGAGCCGCGAACCGGGTTTGAACCGGCGACCTCATCCTTACCATGGATGCGCTCTACCAACTGAGCTATCGCGGCAACATGCTTGTATTTTACCATAGAAGACC
>JAZQSO010000062.1:0-26800 GCA_045630145.1 Candidatus Nanosyncoccaceae bacterium | reverse complement strand
TTCTGCGTCTGAGAGCTCTGAAGAGCCAGTGCTGTAGCTATAATCGTAGTTATAGTTCATTTTGTGTAAGTTTTCCTTTCGAAAAATTAATACTTATTTAAGCTAATTTTACCACAAAATATACAAAAACAAGATTTTTGTACAAAATGCTAGTGCTTTTTTATTTTTTCTATAAAATCTTTGCCACGCTCTTCAAAATTTTTGTAGAAGCCATAGCTTGCAGCGGCTGGCGATAATAGACAAATCTTTCCTGGCTCTGTTTCGCGGAAGGCGATGTCTACGGCTTCTGCCATATTAGCGGCACTGAAGAGACGTTGTTTGTATGCAGCCGCGTTAAAGATATCCATGAAGCGCTTCGTGGTGTTTGGTAGTAAGATAATGTTTCGAACACTGCTATCGCGGAGGAAATCTACGAGTGGTGAATAATCTAAACCGCGATCCATGCCGCCAAGAATGAGTGTATTTACATTACCGAGAGCTTGTACAGCACGAATGACAGCTTCCTGTGCAGTAGCGATGGAGTCGTTGTAGAATTTAATGCCCTTGTATTCGCCGACATATTCGAGGCGATGTGGTAAGCCATGGAAATCTTCGACAGCAGCAAGACATTCGCTCTTAGTGAGGCCAAAACCGAGGCAGGCGCGAATGGCGGCTCGGATATCGTTGCGATTATGCTCGCCGATGAGTGTAGTTTTGATTTCTTCGCTCGGAATATCGATGTCGGCAATATTGATTTTCTCGGCGTCAAGCGCATCGATTTCCTCTTGAGTGGTGTGCTGAAAAATATCACCATAGATAAGTAAATCTTCGCTTGTTTGGAAGCGGTATATATTCTTCTTGGCCGTGAAATAATCTTCTGGCTTGGCGTAATGATCAAAATGCTCTTCGTAGAGATTGAGTAAGATAGCGATGTGTGGGCTAGCCTTGACGTACTCGAGCTGGTGACAGCTGAGTTCAAAGACGACAATGGTTTCGTAATCTAACTTATCGATAACATCGAAGCAGGACTGACCGATATTGCCTGTAAGAACGGCCTTTTTGCCGCAATGCGTAAGGATGTGATAGATGAGCGAGCTAGTCGTGCTCTTGCCCTTTGTGCCAGTAATACCGATGATTGGGTTTTGGCAGAAACAAAGGAATAGATCGCTGAGCGAAGTGATTTTTTCTTTATCTTCACTACTGATGTAATCTTTGATGGCGACGCCTGGGGATTTGATAATGATATCGAAATCGTGGCAGTGGCGGAGATAATCTGCGCCCGAAAAAGTAAGGACGCCGTCAATTTCGAGAGGTTTGACGTCTGCCACAGCAACGGCACTATCTGGAAGATTTTCTTGGATGAATTTGAGCGCACTTTGCCCTTCCCGGCCGTAACCGAGAATGAGGATACTTTTGTCGCGCAAATATTGAATGATATCGTTTTTCATAGGCTTTGAAGCATTCTTAGGTGTTCTTCTGGGATACTGTTTTCTGGATTAAAGTAATTTGGAATGTCGCCATATGGGGTTTTACCGAAGGCGTTTGCCTGATAGAGACGAAGGAGATATGGCAGGTTTTCTGGGTTTTGGTTTTGAACGACCAAATCTAGGCTGTAACAGATTTCTTCCTTAGTGCCTACACATTCGAATGGCTTGATAGTTTCTGGGAAAACAAGACCATTGAAGGTTTCGAGGAGGCTTTCGTCGTCGAGAAGATTGTGGCCAAAAATGCTTTCAAGCTTGGCTTTTTCGACAAATGGATAAAGCATGATGTAGACGTAAAGACATTTAGCACAATGGCCGCACCATTTGTTTTCCTTCGTGCCGACGTTGCAACTACGGAAAACAGTAAGATACTGAGGGAATTGAAGGAACTTCTGACAGATTTGATATTCGTTCATGCAGCGCAAAAGGCTGAAGTATAGGATTTTGTCTGTGAGGTAATAATTAACGTAGTTTTGAAAATCTCTTTCAAACTCGAAACTCTTGGAATATTGATGATTGACGTTCGTGCCGGCGATATTGCCCTGGTTGGCGCTAGCTTCATTAGAAACAGGAATGTATTTCTTGTTATTGAGATAAGCCATAATAAGTGCCGCAAAAGCGAGCGTGGATGAGAATGGAATATGGCCGTTGTAGAAACCGCGCTTATTTAGATCGAGCATGTGCTGATCGAAACTAAGGTTGAAGTTGCGGATTTCGGTTTGCTTGTAACCGGCCTCGCGAATCGAATCGAGTGCGGCGCGGTTTTCTGGATAGAGACTGCGGTTGAATTGTAGGCAGAGGTTATCGTTGTGAGTAGGCTGAAGTGCCTCAAGTGTAACGATAGAGTCTTTACCGCCGCCGACTGGAATAAGGTTGCCGCTGAAATTATTACCAATATTATATAGGTCGCGTGGTGGAGTGTTACTCTTGCGATTCTCCGGCGCTTCGATGCAATCGATTTTCATGAATGACTCGAAATTGAAATCGAGCTTATTAACATACATGAATTCGCCGAGGCCATTGTAGAAGAGCTTGCGGAAGAACATTTTCTGATTGTCGTCGATATAGCCGGCTTTGATTACGAACTCCGGCGCGCAGGAGAGTTTGTAATAACTAATGGCGTTAATGATACCAAAATTAAAGAATAGCTCATGCAGGAAGACTTCGTCGACTTCGGTGTTCGTGATGCTTTCGGTTGGAATTACAACTTCTGGATGGAACTCATGTTCGCCAAGACGATAGAAAAAGCTTGCCTGAAGACCAGTACTGCTTTTGGTGATTTTAAAAGATTCAAAAACGAATTGTTCGTAGAGTTCGCGCGGATTATTCATAAGGTAATTATAGCATTATTAACTCAGTAGACTTTATATGCTATTTTCTTCAGTCTCGCTGCGCTCATTTACGCTTCAGAAAATAGCATATAAAGCCTACCGTACCAATAAAGCTATAAATACCTTCATGATTTTGACGCTTCAGAAAACAAGTATATAAGGTTCACCACATAGAAAAAAGTACATATAGACTACTGTTTATCTGTTGTATAATAAGCTCTACAAACCCTACGGGGTGCTGTACCTTAAAATCATATCTACTAAAGGAGGGATATTAATGAAGTATTGGTATTATGGTGCCAGAGACGCTTATTATTATGCATATTCGAATGCATTGGGTGAGTTTTTCTGGTATCGCTTCGACAAGGGAGTTTTCCTGAAAGCTAGTGATGATGAGATAGATGCAACCGAGATTGAGCCGCTTGAGCGTGGCTTTATGCCGAAGGCTTTGCGCAGAAAGGCATTTCTTCGTGAGCATGGCGATGCTTGGCTCGAACAACTAATCGCAAAAAACAAGCTTATTATATCCACTGAAGATACTTTGGATATAGCAGTTTTTAAGCTTGGTCGACCAATTCATGATGCTTATGAGTTGCCAGAGATTTGCTTTTTTGGTGGTATGCAGTGTCGTTGGAAAGTTAATGGCGAAATGGTTGAACAGAACAACGGTGGTGCTTTGCGTATCAAGCATCTGACTAATGCTAGACCCAGAGATTTGAGTGGCAAATATGGCCAATTTTACCATGTTAAAGGATTCAGTTCTGAACCGAACGTATGCTTCTATATCTTCGAAGAGTGGGACGGCGTGCATAAAGTGCGCTACGAAGTCGAAGATGATGGCGCTGCGACGGCAAGGCTGGTTAGCTTTGATGTGGTAGGTTATCCAGAAATGGTAAGTGATATGGAAGTGCCGGAGATTGTGCGGGCTAGACGTTTCATGCTTGAGCATGGTATCGAGTGGCTGCGTGAGCGCCGCCCGGAAAACGATGGACCGCTTGATCGTAACGGCTTGATGCTGCTTGCTTCTTTCTTGAATCGTCCGATTTGGCCATGGGAAATCAAATACGACGACTCTATTGACTGGCCGGACGATAATACTGGCTATGATACTTGCTGCTGGAAAATCGACGACAAATATCTGGTCTATTGCTATGCGGATTTTTCTGCGTGCGGTATGAGCAGATGGCGTCATGGTTTCCTTGTGGAGGAGACTTAATAGCTTTTCGTCTACTTCTATTGTTCGAACCTCTTTTCCTTTGTTTTGATATGTTTTTTCGCGCTCGGCTTTCGGGCGCATTTTTTTGCAATAATTCCCTGCTTCCGTCAAGAGTGGGCGACTGGATTTTTTGCGTATTTTAAGGTATAATTTTTAGCCATGGATGGAGACGCAATACGTATTCGCGGCGCGCGAGCGAATAATCTAAAAAACATCGATATTGATATCCCACGCGACAAACTCGTGGTCATGACTGGCCTGTCTGGCTCGGGAAAATCTTCCCTTGCATTTGACACGATTTATGCTGAAGGTCAGCGTCGTTACGTTGAGTCTCTTTCGTCTTATGCGCGTATGTTCCTCGGCGTGATGGATAAGCCTGATGTAGATATGATTACAGGCCTGTCCCCAGCTATTTCTATTGACCAAAAGTCTACTTCGCGCAACCCTCGCTCGACCGTTGCGACCGTAACAGAAATTTACGATTACTTGCGTTTACTTTTTGCGCGTATTGGTGTGCCACATTGTCCGATTTGTCATAAAACTGTTGCGAAGCGCACAGTTCAGGATGTGATTGATCAGGTTTTGAATTGGCCAATTGCTTCGAAGCTTATGATTCTCGCCCCAATTGTTTCGCACAAGAAGGGTTCTTTCTCGCATATTGGCGAGCAATATCAGGCAAAGGGTTTTGCACGTGCGCGCGTTGATGGCATTATTTATTCTCTCGATGAATGGCCAGAGCTTGATAAGAATCTTTATCATGATATTGAGATTATCGTTGACCGCTATGTAATGGCACCAGATATGGAGAGCCGTATTTCGGCTTCGGTTGAGCAGGCGCTTACTTTAGGAGAAGGCATCGTAAAGGTGCTTTGCATTAAAGATAATTCTACGGCTTTGGGCGGTAATCATATCAATACACTCGATGCGGAAGTTGTAACGTATTCGCAGCGCTATGCTTGTCCGGACCATCCGGACGAGTTAATTCCAGAGCTTGAGCCTCGCCTCTTCTCTTTCAACCAGCCACAAGGTGCTTGTCCGGTTTGTACTGGTCTTGGCACGCGTATGGAGATTGACCCAGAGCTAGTTTTAAATCCAAACCTTACAATCGCCGAGGGTGGTATTCGTCCATATAACCGCATTAATCAGGATTCTTGGTGGCTAAAGCGCTTGACTGCCGTAGGTGAGAAACATGGCTTCTCGGTGCGTACGCCAATCGGTCTGCTTTCCGATGAAGCAAAGCATATTATTCTTTACGGAACTGGCGAGGAAAAATACCACGTTAAGCTCAACAATGGCTACGAGTATGATTCGGTCTACGAAGGCGTGATCCCGAATCTTGAGCGCCGCCACAAGGAGACTGAGTCTGAGTTTATTCGCAAAGATATTGAACGCTTTATGCGCGAGCGTGTCTGTCAGAGTTGTCATGGCGCGCGTTTGAAGCCGGTAGTTTTGGCTGTGACGGTCCATGATTTGAATATTATGGATATGTGTTCAATGGATGTCGATCAGACGCTTGATGTTTTGAATGGTGATTTGGGTCTAACCGACAATGAACAAATGATTGCTGGTCCGATTTTGAAGGAAATTAAGTCACGTGTTGGCTTCATGAAAGACGTCGGTTTGAATTACCTTGAGCTTTCACGTTCAGCAGCTACTCTTTCGGGTGGCGAGGCGCAGCGTATTCGCCTAGCAACACAGATTGGTTCTGGTCTTCAGGGTGTTTTGTATGTGCTCGATGAGCCTTCGATTGGTCTTCATCAGCGCGATAATGATCGCTTGATTGCAACTCTCAAGCACCTTCGCGATTTGCATAACACTGTGATTGTAGTTGAGCATGACGAAGACACGATTCGCGCGGCGGATTATTTGGTGGATATTGGTCCTGGTGCTGGTATTAAAGGCGGTCAGGTAGTTGCAGCTGGTACGCCAGACGAAGTGGCCAAGATGAAAGATTCGATTACTGGTCAGTATTTGAGCGGTAAGAAGAAGATTGAGGTGCCAAAGAAGCGCCGCAAGCCAAGCGGTAAATTCCTCGAAGTGATTGGCGCGCGCGAGAATAACTTGAAGAATATTGATGTGAAGTTCCCACTCGGTGTTATGACGGTCGTTTCGGGTGTTTCGGGTTCTGGTAAGTCTACGCTCGTGAACGGCATTGTGGCGAACGAACTTTTGGCGCGCTTGCATCGTGCACAGACGGTCCCTGGTGCGCATGAGCGCATTGACGGCATCGAGAATCTTAACAAGGCTATCGTGATTGATCAGTCGCCAATTGGTCGTACGCCACGTTCAAATCCAGCAACTTATACTGGCGTCTTTAACTATATTCGTGAACTATTTGCCAACCAGCCAGAAGCGCAGGTGCGTGGCTATGGTCCTGGCCGTTTCTCCTTCAATGTGAAGGGTGGCCGTTGTGAAAACTGTCAGGGTGATGGTGTAATTAAGATTGAGATGCATTTCTTGCCAGATGTGTTTGTAACTTGCGATGCTTGCCATGGTAGGAGATATAACCGTGAGGCTCTCGAGGTGCGCTACAAAGGAAAGACGATTTCTGACGTGCTCGAAATGACTGTTGATGAAGCGGTTGAATTCTTCGAGAACATTCCAGTGATTGCAAACAAGATGAAAACTTTGCAGGAAGTTGGTCTTGGTTATATTCGTCTTGGTCAGCCAGCTACAACCTTCTCTGGCGGTGAGGCGCAGCGTATTAAGCTCGCAACAGAGTTGGCGCGTCGCTCGACTGGTAAGACTCTGTATATTCTTGATGAGCCTACAACTGGTCTTCATACGGATGATGTCGGTCGTTTGCTCTCGATCTTACAGAAGCTTGTAAATGGTGGTAATTCGATGATAATTATTGAACATAATCTCGATGTGATTAAGAGTGCAGACTATATTATCGATATGGGTCCAGAAGGTGGTCAAGGTGGCGGTAAGGTTGTTGCGGTAGGCACGCCAGAAGAAGTGGCGAAGAATCCAAATTCTGTCACAGGCGAATATCTTAAGAAGCTTTTGAAATAAGTAACTTAAGGTATAAAAAGAGGATACGAAATCGTATCCTCTTTTTGTTATTAGAACTTTTTATTCCTTTTCTGAGTAGAAGAGTTTGAAGTTCTTATTGTAGTAGTTAATAACGTCATCTTCAGTTTCAACTGTAATGTACATTGGATAGAAGTTGACGTAATCAGCATCGAGTGTAGCGCTCTTACCAGAGACCATGTTGTAGGCTTCGTATTTGTCGTCATCATTAAATGCGCCAACGAAGGTAGAGTTGTCATGGAACTTTGCGGTATCTGCTGGGAATTCCTTTACGACTTTGCCGTTCTTGGCGTTGAGCAAGTAAGCCTTATCGTCCTTGGTGCCAATAACGTAGACTTTGCCTTTACTGTTAAGGTATTCATAAGTCATAACATTTGGCTTTTTGATATCGTCATAGATACAAGGAACAGATTCGGTTTTGCCTTTCTTGAGGCCTTCTCCGCTGCCACATGTAATGATGGTGTAGCCAGAGGCGATTTCCCATTCAGACAAATCTTCGATTGCTGCTGTAGTATCGGTGTTCTTTGGTTCTTCGCTAGTGATTTCGCTATTTCTGAGGTTGAAATATTCAGTATCGTGCTTGTTTTTGACGCTATAGCCGCGATCGTCATAAATCTTGTAGTAGCCGTTCTTGCCATCGCCGTAATGAATGATTTCAATTTCGTAATCGTATTCTTTAGCGACTTTATCGTTCCAAACTAGAAGATATTTTGAGCAATCGTCGCCGTCATAGAGACAGAAGTCAGTGTAATCGTCAGCCCAAATGCTGTCGTAGTTAAGATTTTCGGCGACTATCTTGCCCGAGTCAAGATTGATGATGGTGTAATTCTCGTCGCGAATCTTTAATACTGCGTAAGCTTGTTCGAGCTTTTCTGAGTATTCGGTGACATCCCAGTAGTTGCTTTCAGACTGGTATTTGTAAACGGCTTTACCCTTCTTGTTGTAAACGATATTTTCGCCTGAGAAGGCGTTTTGGATATCGACTACAAGGTAATAACCTTCGTCTTCGGAATAGATTTCTTTGCCTTCTGGCAAGATTTTCTTGAGGTTTTTGTCGTAAAGCTGATCGCCAATGCGCCAGAGTTCGTTCTCTGAGTCGTAGCTAATGCTATCGCCCTTCTCTGCAGTAAAGAGGATCTTGCCCTTGCGGTCGATAATAGCGTTCTTGGATGTATCATCTTCCTTGATTCTGACGATGGCTTTGTCGCCTTCAAAATCTGAAGCTTTTTCGAATTGTGGCTGAATAACCATTTTGCCGTTTAGGTCAATGAAACCATATTTATCATTTTGTTCGACAGCGATCAAGACGTCTTCGCCAAAGATTTCTTCGGCAGTCTTGAGCTTGTCACTCTTAAAGAGCTTTGGAATAAATATAATGCCGAGAACGACGAGTAGAATTATGCCTAATGCTGCGGCGCCAATTAGAATGAACTTCTTTGGCAAAGGCTTCTTTGGTCCGGCTGGAGCGGTTGGCTTTGCTTCGGGTGTCGTGCTTGGTGCGGCTACAGGCTGTGGAGCGGGCGCTGGTGTCGGCTCTGGCGTAGCTGGAGTAGCTTCTGGTGCGACTGGTGCTGGCTCTGGAGTTGGCACTGGTGTGGCCGGCACTGGATTAGGGTTGATATTTGAGTTTGGATCCATATTAAACTCCGTTAATGTTGTTTTTATTATAGCAAAATATAATTCGCTTTTGCTTTCTCTGTTTGCTAAGTGTAAATAAATGGGGTAACATATATCTATAAAGGTTAATTTAGGGAAAGTAAATCATGAGTGAAACTTCATTGAATCTCACTAAGCGTGAGCTTACCGGAAAGAAAGCAAAATCCCTCCGTGCACAAGGTATTATTCCTTCTGTCGTCTTTGGTGGTAAAGAGCCGATTTTGACTCAGTCCGAATACGTAGAAACTGATAAAGCTGTTCATAATGCTGGCTATCATTCCCCTATCGATCTTATGATCGAAGGCAAGAAGCAGATGGCTATGATTAAGAACGTTGCTCTCGATCCAGTAAAGCACTCAATTATTAACATTGAATTCCAGGCTATCAAGGCTAACGCTGTTGTTGAAGCGACTGCTCCAATCGCAATCGTAAACTTCGAAACTTCTGATGCAAGCAAGGCTCATCTCGAGATTTTGCATGTTCTCGAAGAGGTCGAGGTTAAGGCAAAGCCAGCTGATCTTCCAGAAGCTATCGAGGTTGACGCTTCGAAGCTCGCTGTTGCCGGTGACCGTTTGACTATTGCTGATATTGTTCTTCCTAAGGGCGTAGAATTTGCTGATAAGGAAATCGATACCGAAGCTGTCATTGCTAACGTCTATGATCCAGCCGAGGAAGCTGCCGAGCGTGACGCAAAGGCCGAATCAGACAAGGCTGCCGAGGAAGCTCGTGCTGCTGAAGCTGAAGCAGAAGCTGCTGAAGAAGAAAAGAAAGAAGCTTAATAATCTTTCGAAATAAAACAAGCCTCGTAAAAGAAGCTTGTTTTTTATTGTGGTTATATTTTCGCGACAATGAAAATCCCCCGCTCGCGCGGGGGGAAGCGAGCTAGGCTCGCGTAGGGATGTAGGTCGAGACATAACCTTTCGTTTGGTCGTGATGACCTAGCCGTTTAAAAGCTATTCTCTGAGGCGACCTACCGCCTTTCATTAATTCCTCCTATTGGAGTCCCAGTTGTATTTGTTTCCTCTCTCATCAATCGGCATTCATTTAATGAGGGGTGTCCGTCTAGCTTTGCCTGTATTAATATGGGGTAATTTGTGGGTATTGCTAGTGCGATTAATACATCGACTCTATCGTTCTCAATCATGGCCCTCTGTTGAACAATACAGAGATGATTGGAAGAGCTGGTACACACACCTTTGACACTGGGCGTCATTGGAATGATAAGTATATAATAGCACATTGT
This sequence comes from Candidatus Nanosyncoccaceae bacterium, assembly GCA_045630145.1. Classification (GTDB taxonomy): domain Bacteria; phylum Patescibacteriota; class Saccharimonadia; order Saccharimonadales; family Saccharimonadaceae; genus UBA2834. Next base: position 16,855 of record JAZQSO010000062.1, on the reverse strand, counting down.
TTGTATTTTGTCAATACTATTTATATATAAAAAAATAACCCCCTGTTGGAGAGGTTATTTTTTGTCCATTTTGGCCTATTTCTTTCTGAGTGCGTCGGTGTTTGCGACGAGGCGAGCATGGAAACCTTCGCGTGCGGCATCAGCATTGGCATTGTCGCCCTTCCAAGCATTGAGTGCTGGATCTTGTAATGCGCGAGCGTAGCTGAAGGTGACTGGCCATGGGAATGGGCCGTTATTAGTAACTTCTTGTAGGTTGTCTGTTGCCTGAGTGATACTTTGGCCGCCACTTAGGAAGACGACGCCGGCTAGATCGGCAGGAACGTGAGCTTTGAGAACGTCTGCGGTTGCCTTACCAACTTCGGCTGGAGTAGACTGGACGGCTTGCTTTTTGCCGGCAAGAACCATGTTTACTTTTAGGATACAGCCAGGAAGGATAATTTGCTTCTTCTTGAGCTCGGCAAAGAGAACATCGAGAATTTTGCTTGTTGTATCAATGTTTTGCTGAAGAGTGTAATCGCCGTCGTAGACAAGTTCTGGTTCAACGATTGGTACGATATTAGCGTTCTGGCAATCCTTGGCATATTGAGCAAGGATTTCGGCATTCTTCTGGATGGCCATGTCGCTTGGGCTGTGGCTGGTAAGTTCGAACGCGGCGCGCCACTTAGCAAAGCGTGCACCCATCTGGTAATATTCGGCAAGTCTTTCTGGGAGACCTTCGAGGCCCTGAGTGTATTTTTCGTCAGAGTTTTCGAAATTTACGAGGCCTTGATCAACCTTGATGCCTGGGATAATGCCTTTATCTTTGAGGTAATCTACGAAGGTTTGACCGTTATCGGCTTTTTGGCGAGCGGTTTCGTCGAAGAGAATGACGCCGCTAACGTATTTTTCGATATCTGGAGTTGTAAAGAAAAGATTGCGATAATCGCGGCGATGCTGTTCGTCGTCTGGGATATTCATGGTCTCGAATTTTTTGTGAATTGAACCACCTGATTCATCGGCGGCAAGGATACCCTTCCCTGGTGCTAGCAGTTTTTTAGCATTTTCTTCGACTTCTGACATTTTTTCTCCTATTTTGCTTATTTTTTCGATGAGGTATTCGTTGCCAAGGATGTTCTGTTCGAGCTTCTTGAGATTCGAAGTGTTACCAAGGCGGGATTCTTCGACGTTTGCACGAGCTAATAGTAAGCACTGGCTGACGGTTTTACGATTGAGAATAGCACCAAGAATTGTAGCGGCTACAGTCTGGTGAAGGCTGAGGCGCGTGAGCAAGTCTTTTGACTCGACATGAAGCGGTGCTGGAATGCGACGGCCTTGGAAGCTGACATCTTTTTCTGTGATAACTACTGGATTTTTGGCTGGGTATTGTAGCTTTGTGTCGGTAATAATTAGGCTAGCACGTTCGAGAAGCTTACGCATATGCATGGCATTTTGGCTACTGCGTTTGCTAATAAAGATGGCGAGCCTAGTACCACGGTTAACGCTTAGGTAGTCTGAAATTTTACTACCGAGAATTGGTGTAATGTTGGCGCTGCGATCAATATAAATCCAGTCTGGGGCTTCAACTGGCGTAACCCAGTTTGATTCGCGGAATTTGCTTGGCGTTAAATAAGAAATGTCATTATCGTGGCAAAGAATATAACGATAGTCGATTTGTGATTCGTTGGCAAAGAATTGTCCGTCTATGAAGCGGGCTGGCGTGTCGATAATTTGGGCATCAATATTAAAGCGCGAAAGCACTTCAAGACTAACGCTGGCGCCACCGTAAATAGAGGCGCGTGAATAGAATTTATATGATTTGTGATTAAAAGCGAGATCTAACCAGCTTACGCCATTCTGGTCTTTCTCGAAATTGTTTAGGCGATTATCGAAACGAAGATAAACGTCCTTAGTAATATTGCCCACGATTAAGACTTTTGCCATAAGATAATTATAGCATAAGCGGTTTCGGTAATGTTCTCCAAAACAAAACGGACGTTTTGTCGAACATTCTAGAATCGCTTAAACAGTAACAAGTCTTTGGTTATAAAAAGCCCCGCAGGAAACTGCGGGGCTTTTGCTTAGAGGTTGTAATACTTGGAAGTGATGGTTTCGTCGTCTTCGTAGACTTTGCTGCTGGCAATGGCGCGATCGTCCTGAATCTTTTTGCTGAGTTCTTCGTTGTTCAGAGCGAGAATCTGACAAGCAGCAATCGCTGCATTCTTTGCGGCGTCGATGCCTACAGTGAGTACCGGGATGCCGGGTGGCATCTGAATCATCGACAAGAGCGAATCTTCGAGACCGTATTTGCTTGAAAGCGGAACTCCGATGACGGGCTTCGTAGTCAATGCGGCGATACAGCCAGGAAGTGCGGCGGCCATGCCAGCTCCAGCGATAAAGATGGCGAAGGTGGGATTGCTGACGATTTGCTCAAGAAGACTGGGGGTGCGGTGTGCGCTAGCGATGCGCACCTCGAATGGGACTCCGTGACTCTGCAAGAAGTCGATTGCGGGTTTCATTTTCTCTTCGTCTGATTTGCTGCCCATAATGACAGCAACACGCTTAGCTTCGTTCATGGTAAACCTCCTAAATCGTAAAGTTCAAAAACGGCCAAGAGGACCGTTTTGTTAGATATATTATAACATAAAATTGCTAGTTGTATAGGAGTGTTATACTAATCTTATGAATAGCATGAGCAAAACAGACGATATGCAGCCTGCGCAGAGCTTGCCGCCAGATGTAAAAGAAAAAGCAGTTCGGCAGCTAAGAATCGCTATCGTCGTTTATTTATTCTGTTGTCTTGTGTTTATCGTGATCGCCTGTGCTTTTATTATGTTGTCGAAAGATTTGCTTTTAGTCTCTATTTTTATAGGAGTGCTTCCCTGTGTTCTGTTTAGCGTAATGATTCGTGCTGAATTGGTGCGGATTGCTTGCTTGAGAGAGAATCGGTTTACCTGGAAGGAATCGGTGGTTGGCATGGGGATGTTTGAGGGTAGGCAACGTCGTTCGTATAATATGAAGAGCTACTATAAGGCGCCATCTATTGGCGGCAAGCAGGCTTCGGGAATTGGCCTGGCTATGCTAAGAGAGGGCGATGAAGTCTACGATATTGAGATCTTTGCTGCTTTGCCTTTGCAAATTAGCTCTAGATTTCAGATGAGAAAATAAGAGCAAACCAATAAACCACCTCGAAAGAGGTTCCTTTTTCTTGCTAGCTTTGAGGCTGATTAGTTTGGCTAGATGGCTGCTCTGTAGATGTTCCCCAGTCGTAGGATATTTGTGGGGTTGGAGATGTAGCTGGTTGCTCAGTTGGCTGTGGGGTCGGTTGTGGTGTGACTGGTTGCTGGACTGGTTGTGCGACCGATTGCTGGACTGGTTGCATTGGAGTTACCGGTTGCGTGGCTGGCTGTGCGACCGGTGTGGTTATTCCGTCAGAGATAGCAACATTCTTTTTGGCTGCGCTCTTGATGAGAGAAATACAGAAGATTGCAATACCGATGAAGAAGACGAGCCAGATTAGTACAGCTTCGATTTCTAGAAGCCAGTCGTAGATGCCATGAACAAAGGCTGGGACGAATAAGCTGCAAAGCAGGAGTCCGAAGGCGCTTCTATTTTGGGCTTTGGCAGAGCGTGCCTTGGCGAAATAGTAGCCCATAATAACGCCGTCAAATAAATGACCAGGAACAGCTGTAAAGGCGCGCATGATGCCCACGAAGATGCCTGCCCCGTCTTCGTCCAAGAGGACGTAAAGAATGTTTTCAATACAGGCAAAGGCGAGTGCTGAGTAGGCGGCATAGACGATAGCGTCGTAGGTCTCGTCGAAGTGTTTGTTCTTGAAACAGATAACATAAACGACGATCCATTTAACGAATTCCTCAATAAGAGCGACACCAAAGAAGATGTCTGCGAAAGATTCGACTTCTTTCTCGCCGATAAAGAATGCGCTATAGACATTCTCGAGAATAACGGCTGGTATGATTGTTAAACAGCCAAAGATAAAGATTTTTGTGAGCAAGTTTTTTGGTTCCGGATTTGGGTCCTTCTTCTTAACATAAGATAGAAGGAAGATTACTGGCGCAATCGCCAAGACGAATAAATAATGCATGCTTTAGAGCTCTCCCCAGTTTGTAGCGGTTTTAACGTCAACGGCGAGCTTAACTTTGAAGTTCGGCGCAACGCTTTCCATTTTTTCTTTCAATATTTTTGCGACTTCGTCGGCTTGTTTCTCGTCGCATTCTACCATGAGCGAGTCGTGGATTTGCAAGACGAGTTTGGCGCCTTCTGGTAAAGCTTTGTCGACTTCAATCATGGCGCGCTTGACGAGGTCTGCTTCGGTGCCTTGGATTGGCATGTTTGCGGCGGCACGTTCGGCGGCGGCGCGGATTAGGAAGTTTGGCGCAGCGAGGTCCGGTGTTGGGCGACGGCGGCCGAAGAAGGTTTCTACGTAACCATATTTGCGCCCATGCTCGAGCTGAGCTTTGAGATAGTCTGCGATTGGTGCACGGATTTCCATGTATCTGTCGATGAAATCTTTGGCTTGATGGAAGGTCATACCTGTACCATCCGAGAGGCTCTTAGCGCTCATGCCATAGATGATACCGAAGTTGATGACCTTAGCGGCACGGCGCTGTTCTTTTGTGACCTGATCCATTGGTATGCCGTAAGCGTCGCTGGCGGTTTTAATATGAATATCTAAACCGGAATTAAAATCTTGAATGAGACTTTCATCGCCTGCGAGTTCGGCAGCAAGGCGAAGCTCGAATTGAGCGTAATCTGCCGCAACGTAAACTTTGCCCTTCTCTGGTACAAAGCAGTAACGAATGCGCTTGCCGTCTTCGCTACGGACTGGAATGTTCTGAAGATTAGGGTTAAGGCTAGAGAGGCGACCGGTTGCCGTGACGTCTTGCGTGAAAGTGCTATGAATACGCTGGTTTTTGTCTGCAAGGGCTGGAAGTGGCGTAATGTAGGTACTTAGGAGCTTGCTAACTTCGCGGAGGCGCTCAATTTTATTGATGATTGGATGCAAGTCACGGAGCTTGTCTAGTTCTTTTTGGCCAGTCGAGTAAGCGCGCTGAGTTTTCTTGATGCCTTTAGTTGGAAGGCCGAGATCTTCAAAGAGGACTTGCGAGAGCTGGAGTGGCGAGTTGATATTAAACTCGTGGCCAACCATCTCATAAATCTCTTTGCTGATTTGTTTTTCTTCAGCGCTGAATTCAATGCGGAGAGCCTCGAAGCGATCTGGGTCGATTTTGAGGCCAGCTTCTTCCATCTTGTACAGGACGGGAACAAGTGGCATGTCGAACTCGGTTGCGATTTGTTCAAGTTTTGGCATCGCGGCGAGCTGTTTGCGTTGCTTAATATATTCTTCGGCATTGTCTGGTTGGTCAATGAGGCTGAGTTGAGCCTGTTTCTTCTCGAGTGGATTGAATAGGAAATCTACTTGGCCTAAGTCCCAGAATTCTCTGCCGTCGAGGATTTCTTTGGCGAGCGCTTCATCGGCATGCATGTCTTCTTTGACGTGCTGACTGAGATAGATGTTCTCTGGGATTTTGACTGCGATGTCGGCTGGCGGAGGGAGGATGTCTGTCGGAATGGCTTCTGGAGAATTTTTGACGATAGGTTTCGGCTTGATGAAATCTGGTTCTGGTGCGGCCTTCAGGTCGGCATCTGGGAAGATTTTGGCGAATTTATGCAGGAGTGAATTGAAGCGAAGTTTTTTGAGCTCGGCAACGACGGCTTCTGGTTTGAAATCTTTGAGCTCGCATTCTTTTGGATCGAATTCGAGCGGTGCATCAAATTGGATGCTGGCGAGCTTCTTGCTCATGAAGGCGGAATCTTTGCCTTCGATGAGCTTCTTGCCAGTGGCGCCTGGGATTTCGTCGACATGCTCGTAAAGGTTTTCGAGAGTATTGTATTCTTGAAGAAGTTTAACTGCGCCCTTCTCGCCAATGCCTGGCACGCCTGGAATGTTATCTGAGCTATCGCCCTTAATAGACTTGAGATCAAGGAACTGATCCTTGCGGAGGCCATATTTAGCCTCGATGGCCGGAATATCGAAACTGGCAACATCGGAAAAACCGCGCTTGAGCTGATACATATGAATGTTCTCGTCGACAATCTGGAGCATATCTAAGTCACCAGAAATAATCTCGACGCGCTTCCCTGCGGCTTGAGCCTTGCGCGCAAGAGTGCCGATAATATCGTCGGCTTCGTAATCGTCAAACTCATAAAGCGGAATATGAAAAGCCTCGAGAAGCTCCATGAGGTAAGGAATCTGTGCGTAGAAATCTGGCGGAGCTGGCTTGCGATTGCCCTTGTATTCTGGATATATTTCGCGGCGGCGGCGAATGTTGGTTTTGGCTTTATCCCAAGCAACAGCGATGTATTCTGGCTCGAGTTTTTCGATAATTTCGATAAGCATAGCGGCGAAGCCATAGACGCCGCCAGTTGGCGTGCCATCTGGGAGTGAAAGATTACCCATGGCGTAATAGCCGCGGTAAAAGACGCTTTTGCCGTCAATAATGGTTAGGTTTTCGCGTTCCATAAGTTAATTATAGCAAGTCTGCATCATATACTATATTTCGTAACATCGCTACGCTCCCTGACAGTTACGAAATATAGTATATGGCGCGACTTGCCATATTAAATCTATGGAGCTGCGAAAACTCTAACCAGCTCGGGATATGGCGCGACTTGCCATGCTGAATCTATGGAACTGCGAAAACCTAGGCCTAGGCCGAGATAGTTTTATATGAATTCTTTTCTAACCGTAAAGGAGCGAAGCGAAGTTAGAAAAGAATTGCATATAGAAACTAATTGACACGGCAAACCATAAGCCTTATACTAAGTGTAAATAAGGTCAAAATAAAAATTGGGAAGCAAAAATGAGAGGCAAAAGTATTTTTGCTAGTAGCGTATTGTTATTAGCTGCCATAATCAGTGCATTTGGTGCTGATTCGGTTTTTGCAGATAAGCTTCATAGCTTTGATGCGAATAATGTCCGCACCTATAACGAAGAAGTCTTAAAGAAGGTCATTGAGGCTTTTCCAGAAGAAAAAACAAATCTTAATCCAGTCGTTATTGAGGAAGGTACCGGCGACGAGCCGTTCACTTTTTCGCTTAATGCGGTTTATGGTATGACGGCTTCCGATGACGAGATCGGCGTTTATTATTACGACGAAGACGTCGCTTTAACAGAGGCGCCTTTCGCGGAAGCGAATGCAGGTGTCGTAGAACATGAGGCTTTTGCGAAGATTCATGCTTATAATCTTTATGACGCTGACGAGGAAGAGTATACGGATGACAACCGCTGTTCCGTTCTGCTCAGCAAGCACAAGACAGGCGAGAATGCTGGTGAGTTGATTCGCTACAGCTTCTTGCAGGGTTTTGACCAGATTAGTTCTGAGCTTGCATCAGACGAAGATGAAGTCGAGGTTCTTAGTAAGACTTTCACGATTACGATTCCGGCTCACAAGAAGTGGGGTTTCTATCTTACTAATCATACAGATAATCCAAACAATACTTACTATACGGACGAGGAATACAATACCAAGGGTAGTTTCCCGAATCGTCGTTATAGTGCTATGACGGACATCGTTGCGGATGGTAAAGATTATACAATCTTTGGCCTTGAGGATTGGCTTATGAATGATGGTCGCGAAGGAAGTGATGAAACCTGCGCTGAAGGTGGTCAGTTCTTGGTTAACTGCTCCGATGATAATGATATCGTGTTCATTGTAAATGATTCCGACGAGCCAGAAGAGCCAGAAAACCCAGAAACGGCGGACACGATTATTAATCCATTAGGCCTCATAATCTTTGCCGTAGCCTGCTTTGGTTTAGTCGGCGCAAGGCTCTTGGATCGCCGCAATTAAATTAGATAAAAATCTCCGCTCCTTCCCAGGCGGAGATTTTTGTGGTCAAAAAAATGGGCCGCGAACGACCCGGAAAAAAGGAAAGATGAAATAAAATCAATAATGCTTTCATTTGACAATTAACAGACAGAAACTACTTAGCCCATTGGTTTCACTCCCCTTTCGTAAGATGCTTCCCGCGAACCGTTCGGGACCTATATAGTAAAGAGAGGTGGAAGTATCTCTCTGCTGGTATTATAGCACAATAGCTTGACAAATTAAAGTTTAGTGATGTAATAAATGCTTTTGGTTAGATTGACAAAAATAAGCAAAAGTGATATAATATACAGATGTTCGACGCGACAGTTTTAAACTATTGCGGAGCGCTCTTTATTAGCTTTATTGCAGGTTTTGAGCGCTTTTTTCTTTTTTGTGAAAGGAGAAGAGTATGGGTTATATTCTTTTAATAATCGTTCTTGTTGTATGTATTGTCTGCGCAATAGCAATGATTTCCGATGTGAAGGCTGAAGATGCGGAGATGTGCGATGCGACTGCGATTAGGCAACGCCTCGATGACGTGCAGAGTGAGCTTCTCGATGTACGCTTCGGTATTAAGAACTTGGTAATGATTGCGAATATGAAAGACTTATGTGAACATGTTTGTTATTTTCGATACAAAGGTTCGCAGCCGTCTGGCTTTTCGGCGGGCGGCGAAGCTTTCGTGGTTGCTTCGCCATATCTCATTCATGTTTTTGATATGAATGGAACCGACTGTGGCTCTTTTGATGATTTCGATAATATCATTCTGAAAGAGACGCGACGTTCTGCAGAGGCGGTTTTGGATACAAAAATACGTGATCTAAAAATTCGCGAAGCTGAGCTTATGGATTTTATCGCGTTCTTAGAGAATTGTCTTGAAACTGCAACAGCAAAGCAATAATTTATCTTCCCCGCTAGGAAACTGGCGGGGCTTTTTCTCACAAAAATCTGGTGGAGCCGAAAGGTATTTTGACTTTAACGAGGTCCGTCCCAAAGGAGTCTGCGCAGAAGATGGTTCGGTCGCCAAAACGCTGGTTAATAATGTCGGTAGCTTTGCAGAGACGATTGTTATGCTCGATTTTATCCTGTTCGAGGTTGAGCTGAGCCTGAGGCTTATCTTGGATTTTGTAAAGCGTGACGCCAATAATGCGGAGCGGCGCTGGAAAGCTTTGGAAGAGCGTGCGGACAACGCGGATGATATCTGCATCGGTATGAATAGGCTCTTTAAGAAGGAGATTTTTGTGAAGTGGAATGTCGTTATAATCGACTGCCCAAACATAGACGCCGCGCGCATAAAGCCCTTTACTGCGGAGGCGCATGCCGGCGTCTTCGGCGAGATGAATGGCGCGAGCTTCGATTTGTTCGTGTGTTAACCTGCAAGATTCGAGAACATATTGACGACCAATGGATTTAATATCGCTGACCCAATCGTCGACTTCTAGGCCGCGGAGGCGCTGATACCATTTGTGGCCGTCGATGCTTTTGCAAACCATTTTTACGAGGGTTTCTTCGTCGGCATCAAGGAATTGGAGTGGCGTAAAAATGCCAACGGCGTTTAGCCTAGCCTCCATGCGGACGTTAATGCCGGGGAGGTCTTGCAGTTTGAGCTTGCTGAAAATCTCGCGTTGGTTTTCTGGGGTGATTTCGTCGTAGCCGTCTGGCTTGTGAAGCTCGGCGGCGAGCTTGGCAAGAAAGCGGTTGCTAGAAATGCCGATATTACAGCGCATGTGGCAGCCGACTTCGCTCTTGAGCCTGGATTTTATCTCGGCAACGAGTTCTGGGTTTGGGGTGTTTTGGATGTGCTCTGGCGCGAGAGCGAGATTAAGAACGCCTTCGTCGATAGATTTCATAACAATATCTGGCGCGTAATCTTCCATGATTTTGCGGAGCTTTTTGTGAACGAAAATATATTTGTCTGGCTCGGTTTCGACGAAAATGATGTCTTTAGTAATGCGCTCGGCTTCCATGCGGCGCATGCCGACTTTTACGCCTAAAGCCTTAGCCTCATAGCTGGCAGCCACAATGCAAGCGTTAGGTGTGAGGCGGTTTGTAATGGCGACTGGACGACCGCGTAGCATTGGGCGGGCTTGTTGCTCGATGGTGGCGAAGCAAGAGTTGAGATCGATATACATGGTTTTGAGCGGGAGATTATACATAGTGATCTCCTTCGAAATCTAGATACCAGTTGAGGCTTTCGGTGTCTAGGGTAATGCGATAATCCGTTGCGCCGTCGGTGACATCGAAGGCAAAGATGGTTTTGAGCCCGTCGTATTTGGGGTGGATGAGGCCGATTTCGGAGATTTGGACTTCTCTGCCCGATTCGGTGCGAAAGGCGATAGGTCGACAATGGCCGAGGAGTTGGCGCGAAAAAGTGGCATCGACTTCGATAGGCTCGTGGAGGGGTTCTTCGTTGTAGGAATAAGTTTGTTTTTGATAAGAGTTTTGATTCATAAAAATCCTTCGCATGACGCGTTAACTGATAATAGTTTTTGACGCGATTCCCTTTTGCGAAATCTGTAGCGTCGGATATTTTTATGAATCGTAGCCAGGGACCGAAGTATGGCTCGATATATCTATTTTAGCATATTTTGCTTGGTGGGCGATGCAAGGTTTTTGCGAGATGGCCAAGATATGGTATAGTATATCTATGGCAAAGAAAGTAAAGGTTGCAAAACTTAATCGCAACAATAATCACAAGCATAGCGAAAAGCGCAAGCACGCTCGCCACAAAGATGGCCGCTAATAAATAAACCACCGATAAATACGGTGGTTTTTTGAGATTTTTAGGCAAGAAAAATGGCTCCGCACGCGCGGAGCCGGGGTATGAATGTGATTACTGCTTACCAGTACCACCGCAGTAAGGGCACTTTTCGTCGCCTCCGAAGAAGTGGCGAATCACGCCTGTACCACCGCAGTTGCGGCAAGTAGGACGGCTGCCGAAGCCGTCGCCGAAGATACTACCACCATTTCTGGCGCCGTAGTCGCTTGCGCACTCGTCGCAGAGTCCGTTATGTAAATAACGGAGACGGCCGCAGTGATTGCAACGATCGAATACATCGCCTGCCATTCATAACACCTCCTTTTCAAAGAACTAGAGCATGGAGTTGGGTTTATAGATTAGCCCATTGGTCTCACCTCTTAAAATGGATTTCGCGCCTAGACTGTTGCCTAGGAGCGATAATGTAGTAATTATAGCATATACGGCTAGATTTGTCAATGCTTTAGTGTATAGGATAATCAAAAAAACTCGCTACGTAAGGATTGCTACGATCTTTAGCTATTTTGATTGCTGTATAATTTGTACTAAGAATAGGAATAAAAAGAGATAGAGGAAGTAATAAAAATGGGCTACGTAGGGAGTTATATTTGGAAAATTCGTCAAAAGGTCGGTAACGACGAGATAATGTCTGCCACTACTGATACTGTGCCGATTCGTAATGGTAAGGTTTGCATGGTTTTTAATAAGGATTTCCAAGCATGGGTATTTCCAGGCGGTCATGCCGAGCTAGGCAGGACTTGGGAAGAGGCGGCGAGAGCGGAACTATTTGAAGAGGCTGGCCTAATTGCGAAAGATGAAGATATGAAGGCTTTTGCGGCGATTTCTGGCTATCGTTTGACCTATGGCAATGGAGATGTGACTAATATGTTTTCTTTGACGTTCGTTTGTGAGAATTTTGATGAGCAGGATTTTCCTGATACGGAAGAAATCGCCGAGAAACAATGGTTTGATTTTGACGAGGTCGATGGCCTGAAAAAGTCTGATTATGCGACGGCGATTTGGGATGCTTACAAAAAGTATTGCGAGACTGGTGATTTTCAGCAGGTAGTGTTGCGCAAATCGTAGATTAGGCTTGCTCGTCTAGTAATTGTTCGAAGAATGCCATGGTTGGGTTGCTAGCCTTGTTAGCTTCGGCGGTATCTGGGAAGTCGAGCGATTTAATGTGCTTGTAGACGACTTGGATAAGTTTTTTGATTTGCTCTGCTTCGGTATCTTTGAAAACCAGCTCAAGTGGTACAATATCGCCATCGGAGTCGGCAGGAATGTAATCGATGCGACCTTTGGTGACTTTGTAATTTTGGTAGGCACGACAGTTTTCGATGAGGAATTTGTAGAAATAGAGCTGAATCTTGTAATTGAAAGTGCTGTCAGATGTGCCCCACTTGGATTTTGGCGTGCCGGTTTTGTAATCGGCGACCGTGATTGTCTTGTCTTCTTCGTCGATTTCGATGCGGTCGATTTTACCAGTTAATGGTGCTTCGCCTAAGACAATTCCTTCGCTTGAGAAATTGCGTTCAGACTCAGCCTTGATGCCGCGGAGGTAATCGCCTCGCTCTTCGAGGAAGCGCATCAGTTCGTGCTCGCCACGTTCGAGCAAATCTTGCTTGGTTTTATCGTCAGCGTCGGCATCGTTGGCTTTTTGCTTGAAGCGTTCGAGGGCTGCTTCATTCGAGAGCTGCTCTTTATTGAGCTCGTCCATAACGTCGTGAATGAGCGTACCATAATCTGCGCTGAAGTTTGCTTCGCTTGGTTCGCCAATGATATATCTACGCAAGAAGGCGTCCGGGCCACTGTAGCGCAAGTCGACAAAGGTGTTGAGTCCGGTAGGTGTGAGCTTGTAGTGTTCGACGTAAGGCTTGAGAAGATTTTTCTTGACTTCGTCGTTCGGGATATAAGAATCGAACCAGCGGTTCGGTGCGAAATCTTCGGTCGTAAGCTCTTCGGCCTCGCCCGGAAGCTCGCAGTTGAATGGCTCTGGGATGATTTTACTGACATGGATTTTATCGCCAGACTTATCGTCAGTCGCTTCGCGGATGTCGAGATATTTGAGACGATCGGCTTCGTGGCCGGCAAAATCCGAAAGACTGTAAGTGAGGTAGAGCTTCGCTTTAGCGCGAGTGATTGCTACAAAGAAGACACGAATCTTTTCGTCGGCCGTATCGCCGGTATGGCGAACGAAGGCGAGGTTGCGTGGCAACTTGATAAGATCGCGGTTGCCGCCTGCGTCTGACCAGTTCTTATTGTCTGCCGCGATAAGGAAGACGGCTTCGTATTCGAGACCCTTAGAGCTGTGAACGGTTTGTAATACAACTGCTTCGTCGGATTCGCTGTATGGTGAGCTGTCGGTAATTTGTAGTTCAGCGGCATTGTAAGCGTCGATGTAATTGCAGAAATCTGCGATGGTAAATTTGTGGTTGCCGCGGGCAGACTTCTTGCCAATGATTTCGCGTAAAGTATTGAGCTTGCTATAGAGAACGATGTCGTCCTGACCATTAATAATTGTGGTGCAAATTGGGGCTAAGATGCTTTCGGCGCTATGATCAGCAGCTTTCTTAGCTAACTCCATGTAAAAGTCGGCAAACTCGTGGAGCTTTTTAACCTCGGCATCTTCTTCATCTTTGTTGGCATAGATGGTTTCGAAGATACTTTGGCGATTAGCTCTGGCGTCGTGTAGGAGCGTGACGATGGTAGCATTTTTGAGATGCCAGTATGGCAAGCTGAGTGCACGGAAGCAGTATGGGTCGGCTTTTCTAGTGTCGCCACTGGCCAAAACATTTACAAGCTTAGCGGAATTGATTGTTTCTTCGACGCTGGCGTCTTCGAGAATATTGTCGCGGCGCGTATAAGAAATCGGGATATTCATCGCATGGAGATATGGCAAAATCGAGACAAGATATTTGTGTTTTGGTGCAATGATGGAAATCTTGCTACCTGGCACGCCTTCGCTCATGAGGCGATGAATTTCGCTCGCAATATAAGAGTATTCGCTTTGGTAAGCCTTGAAAGCGCGAAGCTCGATACTGGTCTTCTCTGGCGGGTTTTCGGCGGTAATATGCTTATCGATATTGACGCTTGGAGATTTGCAGAAGCGGTCGGCGCCCTGCTCGATAACATTATGGGCGAATTCAAGAATTGGCTCACTAGAGCGGTAGTTCTTGGTGAGGAAGATTTGCTTCGGATGGTATTTGGCATCAAAATCAAAGAAGTTAGAAGTGTTGGCACCCTGGAAGCCGTAAATCGCCTGATCGTCATCGCCCACGGCCATAATATTCGGGCGGCCTTCGTTGCTCGGGTTGTCTGTGAGGAGGCTGACAAGTTTTGCTTGGGCATCGTTGGTATCCTGGAACTCATCAAGCAAGATATATTGGAAGCGCTCCTGCGCGTTGTAGCGGATTTCGTCATTCGTCTCGAGGAGATTAATGGCATTCAAAATCATATCATCATAATCGAAGAGACCTTCGGCATCGAGATGAGCTTGATATTGCTCCATGATATTCGCAAGGCTGAGAAGTTTTTTGTTGGCAATATCGTCACCAAAAACATATTCGCCCTGCTTGTTCTTCTTGAAGAACTTTTCGCGCCATTTGCCTGGAAGTTTGCTGCTTGGTTTCTCGCTCTGCTCTTCGGCAAGCAAGGCTTCGGCGAGCTCACGATAGTAGATATTTGCGACAGGCTCAACTTTACCGAGAATGGTTTTCTTGGCGTCGGCGCGGTCGATGAAGGTTTGCAGCGCTTCGAGGATTTCGGTGTATTTGGCGGTGGATTTTGGATAACGTAAGCCTTTGGTCTGTTGCAGAAGCTCGCTAATGGTGGAATAGATTAGGCCGTTGTCTATCTCGTTGCGTTCAACAATTTTGCGGAGATCTTCTGGGGTGAGTGCGGCAGCTTTGAGTTCGGAGATGGCGCTGATGATGTGTTGAGTGAAATAATCCGGACGCAAAATATCTGTAGCGCTGAGGCTGGCCTGAATCTTGCGGATCAGCGTGAAGCGCTCGAGGTCGTCGATGGCAGCATTGAGATCCGGGCGATGTTCTTGAAGAATATATGAACCGAAGGCGTGATAAGTCTGAATTTGGACTTTGTAGGCTTCTGGGCCAATGAAATCGGCGAGACGATGGCGCATGTTGCTAGCGCCGGTTTCAGTAAAGGTAAGACAGAGGATATTCTCTGGATTAGCATCGGTTTGCTTAAGGATGTTCGCGACACGGACGGATAGAAGCTGAGTTTTACCTGTGCCTGGGCCGGCAATAACAAGAAGTGGGCCATCAATATGGTCGACGGCGGCACGCTGATTTTCGTTAAGATGATTGTAAGCCTTTTCGAATTCCATAGATAAATTATAACAGAGCTCGCAACAGATTATTCTCAGGACACAAGACGATCCTTACGAATAGCCGTTGCGGCTCTGTTTGTAATTTATTTCATCTAGAGTTCTCTGGGTTGCTAGGTTTATTTGGGCGTGTGTAGTATATTTTTACGAAAAGCGTCAAAGCTGGCTAAGTTGTCCTAGTTTCTAGGTTATTTTAGCCCCGCTAATCCGGCAATTTGTGTTAATAACGGATATCCATCCAAGTCTAATTCGTGCAAGGCATTGATGCCTTCGACGGTCTGTAGCTCGGTAAGGATATCGTCGAGGTTTTGCCCGGCATGGAGCTTTTTGCCACAGGTATAGTTGCGGGAGGTGTCGCTACTGCAGGTCAAGACTAAGTCGCCAATACCGCAGGCGAGCTCGGCGGTATCTGGATTTGCGCCGTGCTCGAGGAGATATTTGCGGGTTTCAGTATGAGCTTTTGTGATGAGAGCCGCTACGGCATTCTCGCTGTCACTATTGAAACCTGCGCCGATTGCGTAGGCATTCTTAAGTGAACCGCAAAGTAAAACGCCTTGAATGTCTTGGCAGACTTCGATTTCAACTTGTTGGTTTGCAAATATTTCTACCGCAAGCTGGTTTGTGGCGGTCAATGTCGATTGCTTACCATCCATGATTTCCTGCGCGAAAGTTGGACCAGAAAGAATTGCGAAGTTTGTGAAATCCTTGAAAATGTCTACGGAGCGCAGACCCTTACTCGCGAGGAAGGTTGGCTTAGTTTTGTAATCGTTTGGATAATCTTCGAGGAAGCTCGGCAAGAAGTTCGAAGGAATACAGATGATAACTGCATCGGCTTTTCCGACGGCTTGCTCAAGGCTAACGTCTGGCATGACTTTTGGATCGAAAAAGTTAAGGTCATGACCATTATTAGAGACAATTTTGCCTAGGGCGCGACCATAGGCGCCGGCGCCAAGAATTGCGATGTTCATATAATACTAGTTTAACATAATCTTTATTGATAGATACGAGGGACGCGCTTGCTAACGCTGCAAAGCACTTCGTAAGGAATCGTATCGAGATATTCGGCGGTGGCCTCGATATGCTTCTTATCTCTTAGCAACTCTACTGTGTCGCCAATTTTTGCGGTATTGTCGACTTTTACAAACAGCATGTCCATGCAGATATTTCCGACAATTTCGTAAGCTTTGCCGTTGATATAAACTTCGCGTCCTTTATTTTTGCGAATAATGCCATCGGCATAACCAATCGGAACGACTGCGATTTTGGTTTCTTCTTCAGCTACAAAGGTTCCGCCGTAGCCAAGACTTTCGCCTGGCTTTAAAGTATTGATTTGGATTATCTCGCTTTTAAGCGCGAAGGTGGACTTTAGATTGTAATCTTCCGGAGCATAAAAACCATACATTACGATGCCGAAACGGCAGCCATTTGTGAAGTCTGGTTTTGGATAGTTGAGCGTTGCTTCGCTGGCGCCAATGTGGATAATTGGGATTTCCCCGAGCGGAATTTGGCTAGTAAGCTCTTGGAATTTTTGGATTTGCGCTCCAGTATGTTCGTGATTTCCTGCATCGTAGATGTGCGTATAGATACCCTCGACGTTGTCTAGGGATTTGTAGGCTTGTGCCAGCTCGGTAGCATCGTTAAAGCCGAGGCGATTCATGCCTGTATTGACCTTGAGATGGGTTTTAATTCTGTCCAAATCTGGGGCGTTTTTAATGTAGCCAAGACTACTGATTGTGATTGTGATGTTGTTTGATTTGGCGATTTCTAGGCCATCATAAGGAACGATGCCAAGGCAAAGAATTGGTATATCTGGATGAAGCTGGCGGACCTCGAGGGCTCCCTCAAGTGTAGCGACGGCAAGATAGTTACAGCCTGCGT
>JAZQSO010000061.1:0-1689 GCA_045630145.1 Candidatus Nanosyncoccaceae bacterium | reverse complement strand
TCAAGATTTGTAGACCCCATATAACGGAGCATATTAATATCGTTGATGATAATGCTACGCCAACCAAGCGGAATGACTTTGCGGCTGAAAGCTTTTGCGCTCTTTAAAGATCTAGACATAGAATCACCTCCCTTAAGTGATGTCTAGGTTAGGGAAATGATAACCCGTAGTGATATAATAATCAACAAAGAGGTATATAGGGGACGGAGATAAAGCATGCAACTCACTAAAGAAAATATCCAAAAAATAATGTTTATGGCCTGTGGGTGTATTCTTTTCTACTGGCTTCTTAATAATGTCACGAATTTTGGCGTTATTCTTTCTGGCTTCTGGAAGCTACTTGCGCCATTTGCGATTGGCGGCATGATTGCTTTTGTCATGAATCTCCCGATGACAAAGATTGAAAATCTTATCATCGGCAAAAAGCCTGGCAAAAAGAAAAAATGGGCGCGCGGCGTCTCGATTGCGATTACCATGATTCTCCTCCTTGGAATTATTAGCTTCATCTTGTTCTTGCTTGTGCCAGAGCTCGTTAACAACCTTAAGAGTCTCGCGGAGCAAATTCCAGGTCTACTAGACAGTATCAAGGCTTGGTTAATCGGTATCGCCGAGGACAATCCAAGCTGGAAGGCGCAAATCATCGATATTGCCAATAATCTTACATCATCAAACAGCGTTCAGAATTTCGTTACAAGCTCACTTAACAGTTTAATGGACGGATCGAAAGATTTCATTTCTAGCGTTACAAGCGGTCTTACCACGGCTATCCTTGCCATCGTTTTTGCAATCTATCTCCTCGGCCAAAAAGAATACCTAATTCGCGGCTCGAAGAAGCTAATCTATGCATTCATGCCAAAGAAATATGCTACGAAAACAATCGAGATCGCCTCGCTTGCTAACAAAACCTTCGCAGGCTTCGTAAGCGGCCAGTGTCTAGAAGCTATTATTCTTAGCACGATCTTCTTCCTAGCATTGTTCATCGGCGGCTTCCCATATGCGCTCCTAATTTCGGTTATTACTTTCGTGCTCGCCTTTGTTCCGATGCTTGGCGCCACCTTTTCGGCAATTATAGGCGCAGTGCTCATCTTCCCAATCAGTCCTATTCGCGCTCTAATCTTCCTCGGCCTATCCTTCATTATTCAGCAGCTCGAAAACAATCTCATTTATCCAAAAGTCGTTGGTAAATCCGTCGGTCTTGCTGGTATTTGGACACTCGTCGCTATCATTGTCTTCGGTTCACTCTTTGGAATTCTCGGTATGATTATCGGCCTCCCAATCGCATCGATTGCGTATGCCTTGCTTGGTCAGACCGTCAATAAAAAGCTCGAAGAAAAACGTCTAAAACGCAAGCTCGAGCAAGAAGCCGAAGAAAAAGCCGCGCAAAAAGCAGAAGCAGAAGCATAAATAATCAACTTTTGCGAAAAATCTTAAAGTCGCACAAACAAAAAAATACCCCGCTACTGGATGTAGCGGGGCGGGGGAAACGTAAATCAGCGAACGAAGCAAGTCTTGAACTCGTCGTAAATTGCTAAGGCGTTAGTGCAGTCGGGATGGATATCGAGCTTGAACTTGCCCTTGAGCTTTGAAAGAATGCCGAACAAACGACCCATCACAATAAAGTCAGAGTCGGTCAGGCCGGTAAACTTCTCGCCGATGCGGCGGCTCCATTTCAGAGCAGCCTCGAGTGTG
>JAZQSO010000060.1:0-7866 GCA_045630145.1 Candidatus Nanosyncoccaceae bacterium | reverse complement strand
CCTTGGATTGGTAAGATTTTGAAGCGTTACGAACAGGGCAGTACGAAGCAAAAGATCAACACGGATACCTATTTGAAAACTGTTCATAGTCCTTCGGTTTACGCAAAAGATTTCTACAATCTGCAACTCAATGGTAAAACTCAAGTTTACAATGATGAGTTTTTGACACTCTCCTCGGACTATTTTTGCCCGAAACATTACATGACTGGCAAGATGCATAAGACGAAGAATACGATGGCGATTCATCATTATGCCTCAACTTGGCATACTTTGAGCGAGCGAATCAAGAACGCCTGCGTGCGTACGATTTACAAACTGCTTGGCGCAAAAGGCTTCGCTTTCTTTGAAAAGAATTTCAACAAGAGCATGGAACGCAAAATCCGCAAAGAACTCCCTTAGAGAGCCGTGGTATAATAACAGATATGAAAAAGGCTAAGAATCCAGCGACTGTGGTTGTAAACCGCCGCGCGCATTACGATTACCAGCTCGGCGAAAAGCTCGAGACGGGTATGGTTTTGACGGGCGCGCAAGTTCGCTTGATTCGTGATCGCCACGCTCAGCTCAAGGGTACTTATGTAACAATTCGCAATCATGAGCTCTGGCTTCTTGGTCTAACTCTCGGCTCGGATACCGTCGAAAGAATTAAATTGCTTGCTACAAAGAAACAAATTGCTAGCCTCGAGCACGAAAAGCAGGCTGGTGCTACAATCGTTCCGGTCGAACTCCATCCGCTCAAGCGTCATATCAAGCTCATTATTGCGCCAGGTAAGGGTAAGAAAGAGTTTGATAAGCGCCAGACTATCAAGGGTCGCGATCTAGATCGCGAAAGCAAACGCTACTAAAACTATCGCTACTTAAGCTCAGCTAGCAAACTTGGGTTAGTGGCAATTTCTGCAATCGTAAGGCTATTAATCCTGTAATTATCTGGTTTTACAAAGGCGTCTATAGCCATTGTTAGGATTTTTTCTTTCGTGTCTTCGACAATATCGGCATATTGGAGAAAATCTTCTGTTGACCAATCGGCGCATTCTTCGTCGATGTCGATAAGCCATTTCTTTAATGTGGAGTGCTTTTTGTAATGTAATTTTAGTGCCGATAATCCCGAGATGCATACTGGGCCAGAGTTATGGTCTAGAAAGGCGTAACAAACTCTGGTTTTATCTTCGTCGCTTAGAACATTGAAACTCTCGAAAGCACTGAGCGTCTCGATGGCTTTTGTGTAGTTGAAAGCTCCGCCAAGCACAGTCAGGGCGAAATCTCCAGACATCACGGAATTTGTGTTGCTGAGAATTTTGTACTGGCGACCACGGAGCTCTGGATAAGGCTCTCCCTCTTGATACTGTAGCTCGTCTAGTAGTGCAAACATGAGCATTTCCTCGAGCTTCTTGGCGTAAATAAGATTGTTTTCCTTTTCGAACTCTTTCGAGACGCCTTTTGTCGAATAATCTTTGTTGTTATTTATGAGTAGGCCGTAGATTGTTCTGGCGGTTCGGCCGTTTCCGTCACGAAACAGGTGTAATAAGACTAAAGTATAATAGGCTGCGGACGCACGATATTTCGGCTCCCTGATTTTTGACAAAGAATCAAGCATGTATGCAAGGACTTTGTCTTGAGTTTCTTTCTTTGGCGCTAATAGGGGAGGCGCCTGCATGCGAGTGTTTCCAGTCTTAGGAGCATGGAAACCGCGCTTCTCGTCTGGAATGTCGCGAATCTTTTGATTAATGTCGATTAGCTGTTCGATAGTGATAAATGTGCCTTGACTCATGAAGATAGTATAAGCGTGAGTTGACATTTTGGAAATATATTTTGCCCTAAACAGAAATTAATAACATATCCTATCTAGGCGTATAGGGATACCACCCAAGGTAAAATATGTTATAATATATGATTATGAGAACATTAGCGAAAGAATTAAACAGCAAATCCGGAAAAGTTAACTTGGCCGGCTGGGTAAATTCTCGCCGTGACCACGGTGGTCTTATTTTTATTGACCTTCGTGACCATACTGGAATTATTCAGCTTGTCGTCGATCCGAATACCGCTAATGCGTTCAAACTTGCAGAAACTCTTCGTGACGAATTCGTTATTAAGGCTACAGGTACAGTGCGCAAACGCGGTGCCGGCCTCGAGAATCCAAACATTCCAACTGGCGATATTGAAGTTGTCGTCGAAGATATGGAGCTCCTAAACCGCTCCGAGCCGCTTCCAGTTTCTACTCACGACGAAGGTGTTGAAGCTGGCGAGGAAATCCGCCTCAAGTATCGTTATCTCGATATGCGTCGCCCAAAGATGCAGAATCGTCTAATTCGCCGCTCTGAATACTACCGCTTCATGCGCGATTATATGCACGAGCACGAATTTATTGAGGTGACTACCCCAATTTTGGCAAACTCTAGCCCAGAAGGCGCACGCGACTTCCTAATTCCATCCCGCCTCCGCTCTGGCATGTTCTATGCTCTGCCTCAGGCCCCACAGCAGTTCAAGCAGCTCCTTATGGTTGGTGGCATTCCACGCTACTATCAGATTGCAGCCTGCTTCCGCGATGAGGACCCACGTGCTGACCGTCTCTATGGTGAGTTCTATCAGCTCGACTGCGAAATGTCCTTTGTCGATGATGGCGAAACCGTCCGTAAGGAAATGGAGCCACTTATCAAGGGTCTCGTCAAAGATTTCGCTGGCAAGAAACTCCTATCCGAAGATATCCCACGCATTCCTTATCAGGAATCAATGGAGAAATACGGTGTAGATAAGCCTGATCTTCGCTATGGCATGGAGCTTATCGACCTTACCGAAGATATGAAAAACACTGAGTTTAGCGTCTTTGCTAAGGCTAAGTGCGTTAAGGCTATCTGCGTTAAGGGCGGTGCTGACCTTACCCGTTCGCAAATCGATAGCTTTACAGATAAGGCACGCAAGCTTGGTGCTGGTGGCCTTGCCTACATTACCTACACAAAGGAAGGCCCAAAGTCTCCAATCGCTAAATTCTTGAGCGACGAGGAGCTTGAAGCTATCAAGAAAAAGACTGGCGCTAAAGAAGGCGATACTGTCTTCTTCGGTGCAGACAAGCGTGAAAAGGTTAACAAGGTTCTCGGCCAGCTCCGTATTGCCTTTGCTGACCACTTCGGCCTCAAAGATCCAAACGTTGTTGCGCTTTGCTGGATTGTTGACTTTCCATTCTACGAGTGGGATGAGGGCTCGGATAAGCTCGACTTCGGCCACAACCCATTCTCGATGCCAAAGGGCGGTCTCAAGACTCTCGAAGCCGCTAAGACTAAGGAAGAGAAGCTTGCGATTGTTGCCGACCAGTACGATATGGTCATGAACGGTTACGAAATCTGCTCTGGCGCAGTCCGCAACCACAACCCAGAAATCATGTACAAGGTCTTTGGTATCCTTGGCTACGACAAGAAATATGTCGAAGAACGCTTTGGTGGCATGCTCAACGCCTTCAAGTTTGGTGCTCCACCACACGCTGGTTGTGCCTATGGTATCGACCGCATGTTCATGGTTCTCGAGGATGTCGAAAACATTCGCGAAATCGTTGCCTTCCCTAAGAACGGTAACGGTGTCGACCTCATGATGTCTTCGCCTTCGGTTGTTGACGATTATCAGCTTGATGACCTCCATATTAAGGTCGTCGAAGAAGAAAAGATTGACCTTAAATAATCTCGAATACACCGCCTAAAAAGCGGTGTATTTTTGTGTTAAAATCATCTTATGAAAGCAAAAAGATGGCTCAGTTTTTCTACGGCATTTCTTATGGCAATCCTGCCTGTTACGACCTCTTTTGCTGAGGGCGAGACCGTCTCTAACGAGATTCTTAGCGACATTTCGCAAAACTGCTCTAGTATCAAGCTCCAGCTCGAGCGCACGCAAAAAGAGGATGCTCGCTTGCGTGTTTATCTTGGCTCGCAGTACGAAACAGTCTCGTCTAATATGATGCAGAATCTTAATCTTCGTCTCGTGCGCAATAACCTTGCGAACGCTGATCTTTCGATCCAGCAGACCAGCTTCTTCTCGGAACGCGAGCGTTTCAAGGCAGACTTTATCGGTTACTCTCAGGAAATGGATAAGCTCATGAATATCGACTGCCGTGCGAAGCCGGATAAGTTCTATGAACAACTCAAACTTACGCGCCAGAAGCGTAAAGATGTTTATGATAGTACTTATCGCCTCAGAGAGCTCGTACAGAAGCATTACAAAGCTGTGACTGCCTACAAAGACGAACTTTATAACAAGCCTAGCGAGGAGGAGAAGGAATAATGGCCAGTGATGACGAACCGTTTTTGAAGCCTGGTGGTCGCAATCTCTTAATCCTCTGTTTGATTGGCATTGTGATGGCGGTTGTTTCTACGAGCATTAGCCTCGCAATCTACAAGGGTACTGGCGATATCTATCTCGACCGCTCGCGCCCTGGCTACATCTCGGAAGACGAGACGCATGATACAACGGATGACGCGAAGGAGAGTTTCTCGAGCGATGGCGAAATTACTAAAGGTGTGCTCGACGAATACGCTAAAGAGATTAACGAGATTTATGAGCGCTTAGACTCCTCGAAGGACGCATTCTCGGATAAAGCCCTCTCTGGCGAAACGCTCGGTATAGGTGATTAAAAATCCCCCCTTTCGGGGGTATTTTTTTAATTAGCGAATACTTTTCGATACCAATTGTCGGCTGGACCGGCGGTCATGAGAATGAGCAGCCAACCGTCTTTGTGGAGCTCTTGTAGCTTCTTTGCGAAATCGTCGCTTAGCTCGGCAGCTTCGGCAGAATCTGCATTTGTAAGTCCAGCAATGAGTTGCTCTGGTGTGAGAACTTCGAGATTTGGATTCTCGCGCGTGAGATAAGTTGGTAGCCAGTAAATTTTGTCAGCTGCTTCAAAAGCGTCACGATATAAATCTTTGATCTCGTGCTGGCGGACGTTTTGGTGTGGCTCGTAAATCGCCACAACGCCTGTATAGTTGTCGCGTTCTTTGAGCTCGCGTGCCATCTCAAGTGTAGCCTTGATTTCGATTGGGTGATGGCCGTAATCGGTATAAACTCCGTCCGTAATGCGCTCGAAACGGCGACCGGTGCCAGGGAAGTTGTTGAGTGCGGCTATCAGCTGCTCTTTGTCTGCGTCTGGTACTGCGGCTAAAATCGTCTGCATTGCGAGGCTGGCGTCGAAGCGCCTGAGCTCGCCAACAAGGTTTATTTCAGGGATAAGTGTTGTATTCTTTACAACATTTTCGCACTGCGATTCGAACTGTGCGAAAGCTTGCTTGTAATCTGCCTCGGTCGGATAAATGTCTGGATGTTCGTAATCAACGCTTGTAATCGTGCCAATAAATGGATGGTAGGCCAAGTAGTTGCTGTCATATTCGTCAGCTTCGTAGATAAAGAATTTGCTCTCTGGATCATATTTGCCGCCTTCGCCCCAAGGCAAAGTGGTACCAACGAGATAACTAACAGGGATTCCGAGCTGCTCGAAAGCCCAGACGAGCATAGAGGTTGTTGTGGTCTTGCCATGCGTGCCAGCAACGGCAATCATTTTTAGACCTTTTTCGCGCACGAGCTCCGCTAAGAATTCGTCGCGTTTGCTGCAATGAATGCCGAGCTCTTTGGCAAGAGCAAGCTCCTTGTGATCGGCAGGAAGGGCGGACGTATAAACAAACCAATCGATTGCGCCTTCGTCTTGGCACTTTTGTAAGAATTTGCCATCTTGCTCGCCGTAAGAAACCGCTACGCCGCGCTTGTCTAGCTCGTTAGCAATAGCGCCGTGAGACAAATCCGAGCCATAAATCTCGTAACCAGCATCTTGCGCAAGCTCTGCAAGAGGGCCGATGCCTGTGCCACTAATACCCGAAAAATATACCTTCATGTTTTAAATTATATCACCGGAGGCATATTTTTGGGCTTCAGCCCAGGCGTCAATTCTTATGTTATAATTAACTAAAGCTATGGGTGGTGGTAAAAAGAAAGCAAAGCTGAAAAGCGTGCTTGCAAAAATCTTCCGCATCAGCAATTGGAAGCTTCTCTTAATCGTGCTTCTGCTCTGTTTTTGGGCGGCCACACTTTTGCGTATTGACCACATCAAAATGACTGAACTCCGCTCGGCGGTTTTGGCTGCCGATGAGGCTGAGGATGATATGGCGATTGCGAGCTCTTTGACTGAACTGCATCGTTTTGTAAATAAACATATTATCTTCAATGTTGTTGAAGAAAATGGCGTGCGGCGTGTTGTATTTGGTACTGGCCCATTCTATCTGGAGCATCAGTATACGCGTGCGGCGAATGCGGCAATCGCGGCAGCCAAGGAGCAGATTGACCAGGGATCAACAGAGAACCCGAACGGTAATATTTTTGCGAAGGTTGCAGAATATTGTGACGCTTGGGGCTTGCAGAACGGCTTCGATTTTCCGTCTCAGCCATACCTAGATTGTTGGACGAATAAATTAGCAGAATATCCAGCTAGCGAAACGATGGGCACGACCGAGGCAGTTAGGGTGCCTTCGACTTCACTTTTCCGTTATGATTATGCATCGCCGTTGTGGTATCCTTGCGCATCGGGTATTTTGATTCTCATAATTCTTATTCTTTCTCTGGTAATTATCGTTAGATTCTTTATTTGGCTCGGTATTCGTATAGCCATAATCGCTATAAAATAGAAAAATCTTAAACAAAAGCGATTTCACCCCTTGACAACCCCTTATTGGGGGTCATAAGATAAAGATACAAACTAATGGAGGAAAGCTAAGAAATGGCTTACAAACATACTAATTCAAAGGGCGTAACCTACTACCTACACAAGTCCGAAGTTACTTTGCGCGGTGGCAAGCCTCAGACAATTTACTTCTTCACGAAGACTGAGAAGAACGAAAAAGGCACTCCATGTGATCTTCCAGCAGATCGCGAAGTCAACGAAAACCCACGCAATGGTTTCTTGACTGTTTCTCGCAAGAAATAATCTAAGGGCGTTTTATACTATGTCCCCAGCTCGGCTGGGGACTTTTTGATTGTCTCGCTTGTGCTAAAATACAAGAGTAATGGCAGGCCCAACGAAAAAACAGCAGATGCTTCTGGATTTCATCGAGCAGTTCTCGGATGAGAATAATTACTCGCCGTCTTATCGTGAGATTGCAACTGCTCTGGGTTTGAGCTCTGTAGCTTCTGTGGCGCAGCATATCGATAATTGCGTAGCGGCCGGCTTCTTGATTAAGGTGCCGCATGCGGCTCGCTCTCTGCGCGTGATTCGCAGCGAAGGTTATCAGGAAACGCAAAGATTATTTAAGAGTCATATCAAGGCTCTAGAAGATCGCCTTGAACTCGCAAAGGCAGGGGAAGATGACGGCGAGACGGATATGATTGCGATTAAAGATGATATTGTAACTCTTCGCGCCGCCGCAAAAATCCTGAAGCTCGAAATCTAACTCAAGGTTCGAGAACCAATCTGCTTAAATTATAAAAGTAAGCTATACCGCCTCTCATTGTCTGTTTAGGGTGATTATTGTATAATTTAAACAGATGAGAAGAGAGCCAGGCTTTATTTACCGCCTGTTTTTGTTAATTGGCGACGCAATGGCGATTATTATATCGTTTGCTTTTGCGTATTATTTTCGTGTCAATTTTGATCCGCGCCCTTATGTCTTCGAAGCTAACAGCTGGAACTTCTTTGTTTCTATCTTTGTTCTCATGCCAATTTGGCTCGTAATTCTAATTAGTCTCGGTCTTTATAAACGTGCTGTAGTTGAGAGCCGCCTCGTTACGATTTGGCGTCTTTTTATTGCTTCGCTCATCAATACTATGGCGCTAATCAGCTACGACTTCTTTGCTACTGCTATTGCTCCGCGCGACAGTCTTTTTCCAGTCAAAATCATTGCGCTTTAT
>JAZQSO010000059.1:0-11817 GCA_045630145.1 Candidatus Nanosyncoccaceae bacterium | reverse complement strand
TTGCGGACTTTGTTTATATAAACCACTCTTCGATTCGCTTGGCGCAGAAGATGTAGAAAGAGGCCGTCCTATGGGGCGGGGTTTTGCTGCTTAAGGATTGTTACTTATATTGACTATTAGGACGGTTTGTGGTATAATATTAATACTTTTGCAACTGCAAATGTTCTTTTTTTTAGTATCCATTTGCATAGTTTATATTAGGAGGGATTCTATGTTTATTATTGGAGGAAATCCAGAAGACAACAAGAAGCGTGAGGAGCTAGTTGATGCGATTCATGACTTTTACATTTCGAATGGCAGGCTGCCTCTTAGTCACGAATTCGGAAAGAACGGACTGCCTAGTGTGAGTATCTATAAAGAATACTTCGGAACCGTAAAAAGTGCGATCGATGCCGCAGGTTATTCCAGAGAACAGAAAAGGGCTCGCCGTCAGAAGGCTTTACCAAGTAGGGAAGAACTAATCGCAGAACTGATTGTGCTTACTGAAAAGAGGGGTGGATATCTTCCTGGTGGAAGTGACATTGATGCCGATAAGCTGACTCATAATTTGTCGGTATTCAAAGCAGTGTTTGGCTCTCTCGAGGAAGCTCTGCGAGCAACAGGGCTGATTCCCGAGGAAATGCAAGGTTCACTTTATCATATTCGTTATGAGCTGTGGATCTCTCGCAACTTTCCAAAGGATGAGGTCATCCGTATCCTGAAAGAGCGAGCTGAAGTCCTTGGCCGTGCGCCTAGACAGAATGAGCTTAATCTGCCTCCCGTGTTCTTTTGTGCAATTGAATTTTATTTCGAAGGTTACAGAAAAGCACTTGCTGCTGCTGGTCTTAAATAAAAATTCTACTATCCGCCCGTAAGGGCGGCTTTTTTGGTGTGGATATGGCGGGCAAAGCTTTACTATTTTGGCGATATCTGTTATAATAGCCGTTAGATTTTAAGATATTAGTGGGACGAGCTAGTCGCTAATAGAGGCGCAAGAGAGGCTCGTTTTATTTATTTAAAGAAGGGCAATTATGCAAGACAAGAGCAAGCTACGCAACGTAGCAATTATCGCGCACGTCGACCATGGCAAGACAACCTTGGTGGATGCGCTTTTGAAGCAATCGAATACCTTCCGTGACAATCAGGCCGAAATGGGTCAGACGCTCATTATGGACTCTGGCGATCAGGAACACGAACGTGGTATTACGATTACCGCAAAACAGACCGCAATTTATTACAACGGCTACAAGATCAATATTATCGATACTCCAGGCCACGCTGACTTTTCTGGCGAGGTTGAACGTACGCTCAATATGGCGGACGGTGTCATTTTGGTTGTCGACGCTCAGGAAGGCCCAATGCCACAGACGAAGTTTGTGCTCCAGAAGGCGCTTGAGATGGATTTGAAGCCTATTGTTGTTGTAAACAAGATTGATAAGCCAGCTGCTCGTCTCGGCGAAGTTGAAGATGAAATCGCCGACCTCTTCCTCGAGCTTGCTACGAACGAAGAACAGCTCAAGTATCCTGTTTATTACGCTATCGCACGCGATGGCAAGGCCGGCAAGACTCCAGAGCTTGATAACGACCTTCATGCTATCTTTGATGCAATTATTAACGAAATCCCAGAGCCAAATGTAGATCCAGACAGCTCGAAGGGCGCTCAGCTTCTTGTCGCTGCGCTCGCCGCTGATAGCTATCTTGGTAAGTATTCGATTGGTAAGATTTTCCGTGGCAAACTCAAGAAGAACGAGAGCGTCACGATTATGAGAGTTGATGGTTCGACTGTAAAGGGTAAGATTGATCGCCTCTTTACCTATCGTGGTCTTGGTCGCGAAGAGGCCGATATGGCAATTGCTGGTGATATTGTTGCTCTCGCTGGTCTTGGTGAAGCAAGCATTGGCGATACGATTGCTACTGGTGATGCTCCAGAAGCTCTTCCTACAATCGAGCTTGAAGCTCCAACGCTTTCTATTTACATTGGCCCTAACACCTCGCCACTCAAGGGTCGCGAAGGTGAATTTACGACTTCTCGTCAGATTGGCGATCGTTTGAAGCGTGAGCTTGAGACTAATATCGCGCTTCGTCTCGAACCGCAGGGTCTTGGCTATAAGGTTTCTGGCCGTGGCGAGCTTCATCTTTCGGTTTTGATTGAAACGATGCGCCGTGAAGGTTATGAGATGGAAGTTGGCCGTCCAGAGGTTGTTTACAAGACAGTTGATGGCGTCGAAATGGAGCCAATTGAGGAATTGACCGTTGAAGTTTCTTCCGAGTTCGTCGGCGCAGTTTCTCAGGAGCTTGGTGTTCGCAAAGCAGAGCTTGTATCTCAGGAAATGACAACGACTGGTGCAACTCGCTTCCGCTATTCGATTACGACCGCGGCTTTGATTGGTCTTCGCAACAGCCTTTTGACCGATACAAAGGGTACGGCAATTATGAATACCTTACCAAAAGGTTACCAGCCAGTTACTTCGCATTACCGCCAGGAACGCAATGGTGCCTTGGTTGCTAGCGAAGATGGTCAGAGTACGGCCTATGCGCTCGATATGGCTCAGCCTCGTGGTGTTCTATATATTCCACCGCAGGTTGATGTTTATCGTGGTATGATTGTTGGTTTGTCTAAGAAGGATGAGCTTGATATTAATGTTTGCCGCGAAAAGCAGCTTACAAATATGCGTACGCACGCTTCGGATGGTGCAATTCAGCTTACGCCATATACTCAGCTATCTTTGGAGCAGTGTTTGGATTTCTTGATGGAAGACGAGCTTCTTGAGGTTACACCAAAGAGCCTTCGCCTCCGCAAGAAGGAACTTGATCCTGTCATGCGCAAGCGTGCTCGCAAAAACTAATACATAAAAATACCGCCCTCGGAATCCGGGGGCGGTTTTTGGCTTAGTAACGATTTGCCATGCGCTTAGAAGCTTCCATCATGCAGGAAGCAGCATTCTCGGCGCGACGTGAGGACTCATTGAACTTGTCTGCGAGCTGCATCAGGCCACGAAGCTTAGAATCGGCGGCGCAAAGGACGGTGCCATTGCGATCCTCGAAGATGTTATGCAGTGTACGCTCGAGCTTCTTCTGAGCGTCGGCATGCTCGTAAAGGGCAGCAGTGTGCTCGCGCAGGGCAGCAGTGTAAGCTTCCATAGCACGAGTGTTTGCCTCCATGGCACGAATCTGAGCTTTCATGAGTTCCGTCTCTGTCATAGTAGACTCCTTCTTTCTGGGCCCGTAACCAGAACATAAAATCTGAGCTGCGCGGGTAGAAATTTTGCAGCCAGTTTCTTGGCCTCCGAAAGAGTCGGAAAGCAAGAAACTGGTTGCAGTGGAACCTCCCATTTAAGGTACAATAGCTATATTATAGCACGGCGCTTATGTTTTGTCAATGTATAGGGGTAGGGTGTAGTAAAATTGACAGCTTTGCCTGATTATATTAAGATATAAAGAGTTGATAAACGCAGCACTCCATTTTCTCGGGGTGCTTTTTAGATGAAGCTCGTCTAAAAATAATAAAGAAAGAGGGCTTAGATTAGATATGTCAAATAAGAAAATTTCAAAAAATCAAGTAAAAGCTAGGAAATCCGTCGAGAAGAGAAGTCGCAAGGCCTCCGACGATGAGATTTTGCGCTCGGGCCTTACGCAGATTTTGAGTGTTCCGCTCATGATCTTGCAGATTATTGCGGCCTGCGTGTTCTTGTTTACGCTCAAGCATTTGAATATGCTTGCTGGTTGGCAGTTTGCTTTGGTTTTGTTCGTAGTCTTAGGGCTTGTGGGCTTTAATATTTATAAATTGTTTATTTCGAAGCGCGTGCGTGGCTTCGTTAAGTGGATTTGCCTTGTTTTAGCGTTACTTGCTTCCGTGCTTTGTATTGTCGGATATCACTATTCGCAGAGCGTGATTTCGTTCGTCGAAAACATTACTGGTGAGCGCGTAGAGACGGAGACTTACTCGGTCTATGTTTTGAAGGATAGTGGCTATAAGGAGCTAGACTATCTCAAGCGTCAGAGTATTGGCTATCTTTCTACGAACCCACATCGCTCAGAGACGGAAAGTCAGCTACAAAAAGCTGTCGCCCATAAGACCTCCGATTATGAGAGTATTGGTGAAATGGTGAGTGCTTTATACAACTCGAGCGTCTCAGCAGTCGTAATGAATGACAGTTATCTTGATATGCTCGCAGAAACTAATGTTGATTTTGAAGGAAAGACGCGCGTTGTTTATAGCTTCGAAGTGCGTAGCGACGTAGCGGATATTCCGAATGAAGTCGATATTAAGACTGAGCCATTTGTAATGTTGATCTCTGGTACGGATTCGCGCACTGGCTTGCAATCGGTGGCTCGTAGTGATGTAAATATGCTTGCAGTAGTTAATCCAAAAGAGCATAAGATTTTGCTTGTATCAATTCCACGCGATTATTATGTACAGCTTCATGGTACGACCGGCACAAAAGATAAACTTACACATGCTGGTGTCTATGGTATTGAGATGAGCCGCACGACGATTGAAGATTTGTTTGGTATTGATATTAACTACACGACCAAGGTGAGCTTTGGTACGGTTGTAAGTGTTGTGGATGCGCTTGGTGGCATTGAAATCAATTCTGACCAAGAATTCACAGCTTGGACGGATAAGAAGTGCCATATTAAGCAAGGTGTCCAGACGCTTGATAGCTCCTGTGCATTGGCATATTCACGCGAGCGTTATGCCTATTCGAGTGGTGATCGCCATCGTGTGCAGAATCAGCAGGACGTAACCGAGGCTATCTTGAAGAAGCTCAGCGATCCGCATTATCTTTCGAAGTATCCAAAGATTTTGAAGGCTGCAGAGGGCTCATTTGAAACTAGCATGAGCTACGATATGATTACGGAATTTGCCAAGACGCAGCTCGCAAGTCTCCATCCTTGGACGATAGAGAAGATCTCTGTTGATGGTACGGGCGCAATGTTGCCAACTTACAGTATGGGCGCCCAGAAGCTCTATGTAATGATTCCGGACCAGTCGACTGTGGACGCGGCAAAAGCTAAAATTACGGAATATTTGCAGGTTTCTGAAGATAAAACTGATACTGCCGAAAGCGCAGAGTAGGGCAATGCTGCAAAGAATCTCCGCTGCTCAAAGCGGGGATTTTTTATCTGTTAAAATATGGCATAAGCATTGACAATTTGCAATAAAATTGATATAATAATAGGGATATTATATTAATTTTTGGGATTTTTTGATGGAAGAAATAGACCTAAAGGAGTTTTTGAAGTATCTCCGTAAGTATATCTGGATCATGCTTGCGTCTGTCGTGCTTTTCCTTAGTGCGGCACTAATCTATGATCTTAAAATTAAAACACCGCTTTACAAGAGTACGACGACGGTGATTTTGAACAAAAATGATAACTCATCTTCGCGTGGCACCGTTCAGGAAGATTTGACCACGCTCAATTACAACCAGAAGTTGGTTGCGACTTATAGCGAGCTCGTAAAAAGCAATTCCGTGCTTAATGAAGTTGACGGAGAGCTTCATGTCGAAGGTGGTGTTAGCGAGCTAAAGAAGAAAATCAAGGTTGGTAATCTTGAGGATACGGAAATTTTGACGATTTCTGTCGAAGATGCTGACCCGAATCAAGCAGCAATTATTGCTAATAAGACTGCTGATGTCTTTGCAGATGTGATTGAAGATAAGTATGGTCAGAAGAATGTAAGCCAGTTTGATAAGGCTGAGGTTTCCTTCGTCCAGAGTAATAACACAACGCTTCGTGATGCTGGTATCGCCTCGTTTGCAGGCTTGTTCCTCGTTATTGCAGTTGCATTTTTAATCTTCTACTTTGATGATAGTGTCAAATATTCCAAAAATCTCGAAAAAGATCTTAATATGCCAGTTATTGGCAAGATTGCCCATGGCGATATTAATTCCAAGAAAGACAAAAACATCAAGAACCAAAGTGAAATTATGCTTGTTTCGATGCCAAAGGCTGGTACTTCGGAAAGTATTCGTAATCTTCGCACTAACCTTAGCTTCTCGTCGGTCGATAAGGGTTTGAAATCTCTCCTTATTACTTCGACAAACGCTTCGGAAGGTAAGAGCTTTGTTTCTTCTAACCTTGCTACAGCTTATGCTCAGGCGGGTAAGAACGTGCTTCTTATCGATGGCGACCTTCGTAAGGGTCGTTTGCACCGCATCTTCAAGCTTCGCAACGCTCGCGGTTTCTCGGATCTTTTGATTGATACCAAGAGCAAGAATTACGACAAATATTTGAAGGATTCAAAGATTGAGGGTTTGACCGTAATTACGCGCGGTACTTGTCCACCAAATCCAAGTGAACTTCTTGGCTCGACTCGTGCTAAGGCGGTGATTAAGAAATTGCTCGAAGATTTCGATATGGTCATTATTGATGGTGCGCCAAGTATGGGTCTCCCGGATTCCATCGTGGCCTCTAAGCTTGTCGATGGTGTTGCGATTGTTTGCCGCGATGGCAAAACGAATCGTGCTGACCTTGTTGCGGTTGTTGATGATTACAAGAAAATTGATGCGCCATTCCTTGGTGTTGTAATGAACGATATTAAGCGTCATTCTGCCGGCTATGGCTATTACAACTATTACGAAAAAGATCGTTCTGTTGCCGATCAGAAGACAATGGAAGGTTTGAATGAATTAAACGACGCGATTGAAGCAAATCGTGAAGCTCTTATTGCTCAATTCCGCGAAAGTGGTAAGAAAAAGCAGAGCGAGAAAGCAAGCTTCGTAAGGGAAGAGCTTGCTGATTTGCCAACGCGCGCCGAACTAAAACGGATGGCGAAGAATAAGAATGCTTCGCATTATCACCATGCTCAAGAAAAGAATTCCTAATTGTAGTTTTATTGATGTTCATAGTCACATTATTCCAGCAGTAGATGACGGTGCGCAGGATGCTGCACAATCCGTTGCAATGTTGGAGCAGCTTGAGCGCGAAGGTGCAAAGGCGGTAATTTGTACGCCACACTATATTGCTGAATCTAGCTCGGCCTATACGCGTGATCAAAACAAGGCTTTGTTTGAGATTCTAAAGAAGTGTACGAACTTAAAGTTGTATCTTGGTAATGAAATTTACATTGACGAAGATATTGAGAGTTGGATTGAGAAGGGTATTATTTCACCGCTCGCCGACTCGAAGTATGTGCTTGTAGAGTTGCCAATGAGTGGTCACTTTGCAGACTATGAAGATATTCTGTTGGATCTTAGCCGCAACTATAAGGTCATCTTGGCTCACCCAGAACGCTACAAGAGCTTCCAGAAAGATTTCTCGCGCATTGAAAGTTTGGTAAGTGAGGGTATCTTATTGCAGTGTAACTTTGGTACATTGCAGGGTCAGTATGGCAAGGAAGCGATGCGCACTTTGAAGATGATTCTCAAGAAGCGCTATGCATTCTGCTTTGGTACGGATATTCATCATGAACGCGATTTCTGTTACTACCAGCAGGCCGTGATTCGTCTCTGGAAGATTGTAAAAGATGAGCAATATTTCCGCGATATTATCTACAATAATGCAGAGAAGATTGTCACGAAAAAGAAGCACAATAAGACGAAATAATATTAAAGGCTCCGGTTTCGGAGCCTTTTTGGGCTATTTAGTGTTTATCGCATCGGTCTAACACTAAATCTGTGTTGTAAAATTAACTATAAACATTTTTGGCTAAAGTACTTGCATTATTCAAAAATATTGCTTATACTTATGACAAGTGGAAAGCAAAAAATAAAAATAAAAACCACTAAAACAAAAATAAAGAAAAAATTAATTTAAGGCAGTAACCATTATGACAAGACACATTGTAGTCAAATGCCAGCGTGGCGACAAAGCTGAAAAGATTCAATTGCGAAGAATCTAAATAATTTTGAACTTATTTTTGCGGCACATTTACACCGCTCGAGTCTGGATATCTAGGAGTTTTGGGCGCGATTGGAATTCGCGAAACCTAATTCAATAAGTACATCTCAAAATACACACCTCCCAATACAAATATATCTCACCTCACACAAATTAAGTCTCTCAACGCCGGGACAATATGGTGGCTATAAGCCAACGAGTCGCGGTAAACTTTTTAAGTGTCTAGGAACAAACAAAAACTAAAAAACACAAACACCTGAAATTTCTAGATACTCAGACTTGAGCAATAAGTTATAATGAAGGAATGAACGAAATTCATATTCCAGTTTTATTGAACGATGTCGTTAGGAGTTTAGCTCCGAAGCCAGGCGAAAGTTATTTAGACCTGACAGCGGGCTACGGCGGACATGCTGATAGAATTTTGGAAGTAACGCAGAATTATAACGCGGCGGTCTTGAATGACCGTGATCAAAATGCAATTGATTACCTCAATGCGAAGTACCAAAAGGAGAAGCCGGTATTCATGCATGATGATTTTTATAGCACTGCGCTACGACTTGTGGAGAATGGCGATAAGTTCGATATGATACTGGCAGATTTCGGAGTTTCTTCACCGCAGCTAGATAATCTAGAGCGGGGTTTTTCTTTCGCTAAAGAAGCGAGACTCGATATGCGCATGGATGAAAGCCAAGAGCTTGATGCATGGGAAATCGTGAATCGTTGGAG
The DNA here is from genome assembly GCA_045630145.1 of Candidatus Nanosyncoccaceae bacterium. GTDB lineage: Bacteria > Patescibacteriota > Saccharimonadia > Saccharimonadales > Saccharimonadaceae > UBA2834. Next base: position 3,267 of record JAZQSO010000059.1, on the reverse strand, counting down.
CGAAAAGAAACTCTGTGATATTTTTGAACGCTATGGAGAGGAAAGGCCTGGACGGGCAAAGCTTTTAGCGCGCGAAATCGTATTTAATCGACCAATAGATACAACTACGCAGCTAGCAGATTTGATAAAGTCTAAATCGCCTTATTCTCATACGCATCCTGCAACGAAAGTTTTTCAGGCTATTCGCATTGCCGTAAATGACGAGTTGGGGATTATTGAGAAAACCTTGCCACTCTTGCCAAAGCTTTTGAATAAAGGTGGCAGAGTAGCGATTATCTCTTTTCATAGCCTAGAAGATCGTCTAGTAAAGGATTATTTCAAAGAAGTTAGTAGCTTAGGCCTAGAATCTGAGCTAAGAATTTTGACGAAAAAGCCCATTGTTGCTGCGGAAGATGAGTTAGTTAACAATCCTCGTGCGAGGAGCGCAAAGCTAAGGGTGGCTGAGAAGATCTAATCTTGATAGTGCCTGAAGTGGAGTGATTCTGGCACAATCGTTGAACAAAAACAAAAAACAAAAAGGAGCTATAATGGCGAGAATTATGGTGACCAACAGGTCACGCGCCGAAAAAGTTAAAGTTAACTTTCGGTAGTTTATAAAAAACTATTCATACCAATTTTATTTTGACCGATATCTTTGGTAAAAATCTCTCTCTTAATTTTATTTTGACCGATAAAATTATCTCTTTTTAATGTCCTTTGACCGGGACACGCGCTTTGACCGGCGCAGATGCTTTGACCGGCATCAACCCTTTGACCGGGGTTAACTTATAAAAGCCTTTTGACCGGGGCTTCACACACAAATAACTGAAGTGTGTAAAAAATATTTTTGACCTTCTTTGGTAACTATGCCAGGAGTTCTCTCTCTCAATCCTGGCATAGCCCAAAGCTTTTGTGTCTTTACGGATCGAACAAAAAACAAAAACAAACAAGGAATTGAATTTTTAATGTCAACTTATTATGCGAGTAGAAGGCTGACACGTACGAATTCAGCGTCATGGTCAAGAAACCGTAATATTGTACGGCATGATCAAAAAACAACGCTGGGGCCAATTAGTCATATAATTTTTCTATCTGTACTTGTATTACTAGTCGGCTTGCTTTTTACGTCTCAGAGTGCGAAGGTCACGGATTATGACCTTGAGATCGCGAAAGCGGATAGTGAAATCACGGAGCTTGAAGCTCAGAGAGATTCGTTAGCTGTAGAGAATGCGAAGATTACGGCGGCGGTGTCTGATGTATCGACCAATGAGGTTGCTGCGAGTATGGTTGATGCGAGTAGTGCGGACTTTGTACAAGAATAATTTCGATATATAATATTCTTATGGTAAAAGCGAGGTACCGTATTCTTAGCATTGCTGTACTTTTGATGGTGGCAATTTTTGGTGCAAGGCTTTTTACTGTTCAAATCTTGAAACACGGAGATTACGTTGATACTGCGAACAGCGTACGTGTAAAGAAATACGAGCTTCTGGCGAAGCGTGGCGAAATCTTCATGAAGAGCGGTGAAGATGAAGTTGTGCCGCTAGTCTTAAATGAGCGAACTTGGACGATATTTGTTGATCCTAGCTATGTGATTAATCATGATAAGGTTCAGGCGAAACTGACGGAAATTTTGGGTGACCAGTTGATTATTGACTGGGATAAGAACGTTTGGAGCGACCTTACGAACATGTATGTCGAGGTGGCAAAAAATGTTAATTACGATACGGTTTCGGCGATTAAGAAGGAAGGCTTGCAGGGTGTTGGCCAGAAGGAGACTTCTCGTCGTGTATATCCGCGCAATGAGCTTGCTGCGCAGGTCGTCGGTTTTATTAATGCTGAAGGTGTTGGCACGGGTATTGAAGGTGCGCAGAATGAGCGTCTAGCGGGTAAGAATGGTAGCTTGAAGACTGTGACGGATGTGAATGATATTCCGTTGTCGCTCGGCGACGAGAATGTCGAAGTACCGGCCGTTGATGGTGAGTCAATTGTTTTGACGCTAGATGAGAATGTTCAGCGCGAGAGCGAAAAGGCTTTGCGCGATATTTATGATGAATACAACGGCGAAATTAGGCATGCTAGCGTTGTAGTTATGAATCCGCAGAATGGTCAGATTTATTCGATGGCGAATTATCCAACCTTTAATCCGGAAGAATACTATAAAGTTGTAGACGGTTCATTATTTACGAATACGCCAACCGATAGTCCATACGAGCCAGCTTCGATTTGTAAGACATTTACGTATGCGACAGCAATAGACCAGGGAAGAATTCGTCCTTATGATACCTATGTGAATACAGGTCACACGCAGGTTGAGGATATTACAATTCAGAACGCGGGTGGTAGTATGCGTCAGCTCGGCGAGATTACTTATCAGACGGCTTTGAATTATTCCTTGAATACTGGTAGTGTGGATGTGCTTCGAAAGATTGGCAACAACTCGATTGACGATCAGGCGCGTTGGACTTTGTATAACTATCTCACGGATAATTTCTCACTCGGTAAGGTGACGGGTCTAGGTCTATATGAGGCGCCTGGCACGATTATTTCGCCAGATGAGCTTGAAGGTAATGCAGTGCGTTATTCAAATATGAGCTTTGGTCAGGGCATGAACCTTACGATGGTGCAAGTCTTGGCAGGTTTCTCGTCGATAGTAAACGGCGGCGAGTATTATAAGCCGACTATCTTGGCAGGTAAGGTTGTAAATGGTGAGTATGTACCTAATGAGCTAGCAGGAGCTGATCATCGTGCGGTGAGTGAAGCGACAAGTGCAACGATGCGCGAAATGCTTGCAACAGTGCGTGAGCAGAGTTGGAATGGTGGTGATGATGATCCGGCGGGATATATTATAGGGTCGAAGACGGGTACAGGTGAAACTTTGAATGATGACGGTACTTATACTTCGGATAAGACTGTGGTTGGCGTGGCAGGCTATGGCATGTCCTCCAAACAAGGTTCGCTACCAGAATATACGATTCTAGTGCGCGTGGACGGTGAGACTTTGCTCTGGGGCTCAGAGGCGATCAAGGTCTTTACGCGGCTAAGCAATTATATGATAGAATATTTAAGAATACAGCCAGGTGCATAAAACAGAAAGGTTAGATAGATGCTAAATGATATTAATCAGAATATGGGCTACGAACTGTTGCTCGCTCTTGGCGCTTTCTTGGTTTCGATTTTCTTGACGCCAATTTATACGAATTTTGCTTATAAACACAAGCTCTGGAAGAAGCAGAAGAGTGTTGCTGTGACGGGCGAGAAGCTTGAGGTTATGAACAAGCTTCATGC
>JAZQSO010000058.1:0-4717 GCA_045630145.1 Candidatus Nanosyncoccaceae bacterium | reverse complement strand
TTTGATTTTGACTACGATGCTTTCTTCTATGATTGCGGGATATTATTTACGATGTCAGCAGCGTAAGAATTCTAAGTTCTTTGATAATTACGAGAAATAAAAAGAAGCTCCTTTGCGGAGCTCTTTTTTGTTGCTTTATTCTAGGCCTTTATTTTTCTTAAACTGATATAACATACCGAGTACGGCTAGGACGCAGGTGATGATATAGAACCATGGTACATATGTTAGGAATGAAATGCCGAGGCCGACAGTATTAATGCCGACATAATAGGCGCCGATGATAGCGGTTGCAATGATGGAGGCTGGCTTGACGAGGAAGCCTGCGATACAGCCGGCGATAGCGGCAGCGATGGCAGCAATGATGATTGTTTGCGGTGTAAATGCTCCGCCTTGGAAATTAATTGCGGCGAAGAATACGAATACGCCCACGATGAGCGAGACGCAAATTTTTTCGGCCGTGAGTGCGACGAGCGATAGGAGAAGACCAGTTAAGAACGGTAAAATCATGGTAATGATATCGTTGTCAGCATACCATTCTGATGGTACTTTGAGACCAAGGTTGTAACCAATAATGAAGCCAACTATGAAGAAGGCGATTTTCTTAATTTTGTATCCAAAGAAACAGACCAAGAGGCCCAATATGATTGAGATGATCGCGCCAGGCACGAAAATATTTGCTATTTGCATACTTTTAGTTTAGCATAAGTTGTTTTTACAAGTTTGTAAGAATAATGCCAATGACAACTAAAATAATAGCGATAAGATGTGAAACAATAATGTGGCGATTGAGCTTTTCTCTGCCGAACTTTGGCCATATTAAAGTGAGGATTATGCCGAGGATAAAGGTAATAATAAGCTCGGAGGCATTGGATAAAACCGTTGCGAGCGAAGTGGCTGTAATTGTGTAACTGTAACGCAAGAGGAAGTCGCCTGCGACTGCAAATACTAAGGTTGCGACTGCGGCAATCAGGAATTTTGCGGGCGAAACTTTCATGACCTGCTTGATGCGCTCGCGGAGGTTTGGTCTTATGATTGTGACGATAAAGTCAAAGAGTGAGCGTCCGAAAATAAACCAGAAATATAATGTCATGGTGTCTGGTTTGTCTTGTTCTGCTTTGGCGTAAACGATGCTGCCAATGGCGTAAAGTACGGCATGAGCTAAGAGAAGTAATGATGCCTTAAGTTCGAGTTTGCGCGTTTTCTTGTGCTGTCTTGCGAGTGTGATAATGAACGGCGCGCTAAGTACGAGAAAGAAGCCATATACCTGTTGCTGCGTAATTGTGCGATTTAGGATGATGAAGTCGCCAATAATGCATAAAATTGGCGTAATTTGGAAGAAAATTGTCGCAGTTGTTGCCTCTTCGTCGCGGAGTCCTAGGTAGTATGGCAATGAGGCAAGCGAGGTAATTGCGCCGGATATGATAGCGAGGATAATGAGTGCAATTGGCATTTCTTTGAGCCCAAAAATGACAGCTATTGCGATCGCAAGAATAAGATAAAGGAAAGCGTCTACCACCTTAATGGATTGCGGCTTTTTACCTTTAAAAATAACATCGGTTAGATAATTATCGATGAAGACACCGATTGAGAAAAATAAGGCTGCTAGTATGCAAAAAATGATCCACTGCATTGGTATAAATATAGCATAAGCGCGTTTATGATATAATTAGAAATATGGAAAGGAAGATGCGTGGGGCTTCTAAGTAAACTTTTCAAAAAAGCCGCAACGGATGCTGTTTTTGAGACAACCTCTCCGAATGGTCGCCTTGTAATTACTTTTGTGTTGAATCGCGGCGAGATGTTTTATTCTGTTACAAAAGACGGTAAGCCGGTTGTTCATAATTCCAAACTCGGTTTGAATTTGCGCGATAGCGCTTCGCTTGATCGCGGCATGAGTGTCGTGCGTGCTTTTACGAAGCAGAAAGATGAAACCTGGGAAGCCTATTGGGGCGAACAGCATTTTATCCGTGATAACTATTCCGAAACTGTAATTTATCTTGAAGAAGTTATTAAGCCGGCAAGACTTCTGACTTTGCGCTTCCGTGCTTACGATGATGGTGTTGCTTTTCGCTATGAGGTTCCAGCTCAGCCACTCATGTCCAAGATGGTTATTACGGATGAGTTAACCGAATTTGCTTTCAACTCGAATGATCGCTCTTGGAGTATAAATGCTTATCAGCCTGATAGGTACGAATATTGCTATACCGAAAAACCAGTTTTTGAATTGCGCGATTCAGTGCATACGCCACTAACGATTCAGACGACAGCAGGTTTCTTTGTGGCTGTGCACGAGGCTTGTCTTTACAATTATGGCGGCATGAATGTTAAGATGAATAGCCGTGCTTTGCAAGCGGATATTACGCCACTTTCGGATGGAACACGCGCACACGTGAGCTTGCCATTTAATACGCCTTGGAGAATGTTGATTGTAGCAGATAGCGCAATTGAGCTTACGACGAGTCGTTTAATGCTTAATTTGAACCCTGCTCCACGCGATGATTTCTCTTGGGTAAAGCCAATAAAATTCCTGGGTATTTGGTGGGCAATGTTTGTTGGCGAATGGACTTGGGCGCCTGGTGATCGTCATGGCGCTACAACTGAGCATGCGAAGGAATATATCGATTACTGCGAAAGATTGGGCATTCAAGGTCTTTTGATTGAAGGCTGGAATGATGCTTGGGAAGGTGATTGGCTGCAAAATGGCGTAAACAACAAGTTCATGGATGCTACGCCGGATTTTGATATGGACGAAGTTTGTCGCTATGCGCGCGAGAAAGGCATTGAGATTGTTGGTCATCATGAGACGGTCGGTTTTATTGATAACTACGAACGTCAGATTGATAGTGCTTACAAGTACATGCTCGAACATGGCGTAAAGTATATTAAATCCGGTTATGCGGGTTCGCGTATGATGATTAACGATAAGCGCGAATTTCACCATTCGCAGCTTGGCGTGATGCATTACCAATACGCTTTGGAACTTGCTGCGAGCTATGGCATTATGCTTGACGTTCATGAGCCAATCAAGAGTACTGGCATTGAACGTACTTGGCCGAACTTATTAACGCGTGAAGGTGCGCGTGGTCAGGAATATGAAGGTGGCGCTTTGACGCCTTCGCATACCTGTTTCTTGCCATATACGCGTTTGCTCGCTGGCGGTATGGATTATACGAGTGGCTTGTTTGATGTTTGTAATCCTACGAAGCGCGTTGCGACGACGATTACGCGACAGATTGCTTACTATGTGACGATTTATTCTGGTATGCAAATGGCGGCGGATCGCCCGAGATTTTATGAAGACAACTTCCCTGATTTGTTTGAGTTTGTAAAGAATGTTCCAGTAAGCTGGGAAACAACTTTGCCTTTAATGGGCGAGATTGGCAAGTATTATGTAGTAGCGCGTCAGGCTTGGAATCGCTCTGACTGGTATATTGGTGGCGTGACGGATGAAGATGGTAGGCGTGTAGTTTTGCATTTTGATTTTTTGGAAGAAGGTGCGAGCTATAAGGCAAAATTGTATCGCGATTCAGATGATGCACATTATCGCGACAATCAGCTTGGGCATGTTATTGAAGAAAAAGCCCTTCGCAAGGGTGATCGCTTAGAAGTCTATATGGCGCCTGGCGGTGGCTTTGCACTTGAAGTGCACAAGATGTAATTGGCTCATAGGCCGGCGCGGTTCCAGATACGTAGGTTTTTGAGTTAAACGATATTGTAGCACCATTTTGAAAATTTGTTAAAGATTTTTATTTTTGCGCGCTTATGTTTGTAAAAAGTTGAAAAGTTTGGTTTTATTTTCTTTATCTAAAATTTAACAATCAAAAATAAGGAGAATAAAAATGTTTGGTTTTAGACTTAGATTAGTTTGTGTATTACTTGGGGTTATTGGGCTTGTTGCCTGTTTTGGACCTCTAAGGGCTTGGCGTCGTGTTAATATCGCAGGAAGATAGTTTTTCCTGTGTTTTTTAGACGATATCGAATTTTATTGTCACGATATTGTCGTAACCGTAGCGTGAACGTACTTCGTAATCTTGGTCGCGTAGTTCTTTCTGTGTTTGCGCGTCCAAGGTTTTGCCACTATCTTTAACGCTAAAGCGAACTTGTTTGTCGTTGTGCTGTTCAGTAATTGTAATTTTGTCGCCAGGCTTACAGTTTTGAATGGCGCGTAAAAGCTGGAGACGCAAAAATTCGCTGACTTGCGAAAGATCATCAAAAGCGAGCGATGGGTCTTGAATATCTAGATCTAATGAAATGTCGTATTTGGCACAAATTGTAAGAAGTTTCTGATATAACGGGCCAATAAGATCCGAAATCGTGTTCATGGTTAAATTATAACACATAGTTTATGTACTCTGTTTTTCTCACTCCGCTTCGCTCTTTACGTTTAGAAAAACAGGTGCATAAACTTGTGTATGGTTCTGTAAATATGTTTCGAGGAATAGGAAATATGCTTATCCTCAGTACTATGATATAGCCATTAGTTTTTTGTAATTTGCTTATGGCTGAAATACAAAAACGCGTTTTTGTAAAAAAATTAAACTAATGCTTGGCGCTATTTTGGATTATGATGTATAGTGCTTGCACGGGTGCGGGTGAGCCCGTGGGTGCCCTGGTCGCTGAGATTATTGAGGCTCGATTCGCAGGGGTCTCAGTGAACGGCAATTCTAGATGAGCTAGAGGTCCCGAAGAAAGGGTCTATATGAACGTTAGGGTTTCG
>JAZQSO010000057.1:0-11015 GCA_045630145.1 Candidatus Nanosyncoccaceae bacterium | reverse complement strand
ATTTCGTTGATTTTTGCAACTTCACCAGGGTTTGCGATCACGACGTGGAGCATGCCACGTGGTTTTGCATCCTCGATATCATAGCTTGCAAGAAAGTCGGAGGCCAAGCGGTCTTAGGAAGACAAAGTTGGTCTGCAACTCCTTGGCTCACAGAACGACATGGCTACGATCCGACTTATTTCGTTGATTTTTGCAACTTCACCAGGGTTTGCGATCACGACGTGGAGCATGCCACGTGGTTTTGCATCCTCGATATCATAGCTTGCAAGATAGCCGTTCTTGACCAAGGTCTCGATCACAGCAACTTTAAGCTTGGAAGTAGCAACACGAATTTCGTTTTTGCCAACCATGTTAGCATTGCGAATGCGGGTAATGAGGTCAGCGATTTGATCTGTAGATTGTAATGACATATCTTTCTCCTTTCTCCTTACCAGCTACTCTTGGTTACACCAGGGATTTCACCCTTGCTTGCCTTTTCGCGGAAGTTAATGCGGCTTAGGCCGAAACGGCGCATGTAGCCACGTGGGCGGCCATCAAGCATATCACGGTTCTTCAAGCGAGTAACGCTTGCGTTGCGTGGAAGCTTGGCGAGACCTTCGAGGTCACCGGCAGCCTTAAGTTCATCGCGTTTTGCTTTGTACTTTTCGTACATCTTGCGGCGCTTTTCGTCGCGTAGAACAGCACTTTTCTTAGCCATTACTTAGCCTCCTTTTCAAAAGGCATGCCAAACTTCTCAAGGAGCTTAGCGCTACCTTCTGGCGTACCATTCTTAATAACAAAGGTAATTTCGATACCATGGAGTACAGCAGCATCTTCGAAGCTGATTTCTGGGAATACAGTCTGTTCCTTAAGACCTAGGCTGTAGTTGCCCTTTGCATCGAAGGACTTGCGTGGAACACCATGGAAGTCACGAACGTGTGGCAAAGCAACGTTAATGAGGCGATCAGCGAATTCGTACATCTTATCGCCACGAAGGGTGGTAAGATAGCCGACTGGGTCGCCCATGCCTTTGCGGATTTTAAACTGCGCGATAGATTTCTTAGCTTTGCGGCTAGTAAGAGCCTGACCAGTAATCTTCGTGAGTGTAAGTTGAACGGTTTCGACAAAGCGCTTGTCGTCGCGTTTTTTACCAACACCAGAGCTAACGATGATCTTTTCGAGTTCTGGTACCTGGTTGATGTTCTTGAGCTTAAGCTCTTTCATGAGCTCAGCTTTGTAAGAATCCTTATAAAGAGTCTTTAAGCGAGCTTCGTATTTTGCTTCAGCCATTACTTAATCTCCTTATTGTTAGCTTGGCGTGCGATGCGGATAGTCTTACCTTCGTTGTTCTTAGCGAAGCCGATGCGGCTGGTTTTGCTAGCTTTTTCGTCAACGACAAGAGCGACCTTGCTTGCACGAATTCCTACCTGAATTTCTTTCTTACCGCCCTGGCGATACATATTTGCACGCATGTGGCGGGTACGATTGCCGAGACCCTCGACGTAAACGAGTTCCTCTGCTGGTTTGACTTTAGTGACCTTGCCGGTCTGGCCCTTGTAAGAGCCAGAGATTACCTTAACGAGATCGCCAGTTTTGATACGAATTCCCATTATAGTACCTCCGGTGCTAGGCTGATAATCTTGCTGAAGCCTTTTTCGCGTAGTTCGCGTGGGACAGGACCAAAGACACGGGTGCCTTTTGGAGTCTTGTCGTCATTGACGAGCACAGCTGCGTTGTCGTCGAAGCGGGTGGTTGAACCATCTGGACGGCGAATTTGCTGACGAGTGCGGACGATGACAGCTTTGACTACGGCTTTTTTCTTGACGTTTCCCGTTGGGGAAGCTTCCTTGACGCTGCAGGTTACGATATCACCGACGTGAGCGTAACGAGCGCGGGTACCACCGAGAACACGGATAACGCCAAGTTCCTTAGCGCCACTGTTGTCGGCTACCTTTAAGCGGGTTTCTTGCTGAATCATTAATTATTCTCCTTTTCATCGTCGCTCTCGACCTGAGTGACTTCATCTTTGAGCTCGACCTTGCCATGGCTCTTCTCGATAACCTTAACGAGGCTCCAAGTCTTAGTCTTGCTGATTGGGCGCGTTTCTTCGATCATGACGGTGTCGCCTTCATGGGCTTCGTTCTTTTCGTCATGGGCGGTATACTTGCGCGTAATAGTATACTGCTTGCGATAGAGTGGATGAGTCTCACGAGAGGTGATCATGACCGTGATGGTCTTGTCACGCTTGTCGGAGGAGACTACTCCAGTCAGGGTGCGTGCCATTATTTATCTCCTTTCGCTGCATTCATCTGAGTTAAGATGCGTGCGATATCCTTCTTCAAAGCTTTAATGTGATGAGGGTTCTGGAGGGTTGAACCGAGGCCCTGGCGGGCGATTTCGAGTTCAGCCTTCTTTGCCTTCAACTGCTCATCGAGCGGAAGATTGCTAACTACCTTAGCGTCTTTTACGACTTTCTTAGCCATATTAGAGTTCCTCCTTGCTGATGATCTTGCAGCGTACTGGGAGCTTGTGGCTTGCTAGGCGAAGTGCCTCTTTTGCCTGCTCTGGAGTAACGTCTGCGATTTCAAACATAACGGTGCCGGCTTTGACCTTAGCAACGTGATACTGTGGTTCACCTTTACCGCTACCCATCTTAACGTCCAATGGTTTCTTGGTCACTGGAGTATGTGGGAAGATGCGGATCCAGATTTTACCACCACGCTTAACGTAGCGGGTAATTGCCTGGCGGGCTGCCTCAATCTGGCGGCCGTTAACACGTTCATTGTCTAGGCTCTGGAGACCCCATTCGCCGAATGCAACATAGTTACAGCGGCTAGCGGTACCAGTGTTCTTGCCTTTGCGAACCTTGCGGTGCGCTTCCTTGCGTGGTTGTGTAAGTGCCATAATTTATTTCTCCCCCTTGTAGATCCAAACTTTAACACCGACGATACCTGCAATGGTCTTTGCGTGTTCGACATAGAAGTCAATGTCTGCGCGAAGAGTATGTAGAGGGACTGAACCTTCGATGAACTTTTCGCGGCGGCTCATTTCTGCGCCGTTAAGACGACCGGAAACCTCAACGCGAATACCCTTAGCGCCAGCGTTCATTGTAGAGGCACATGCCATCTTGACTGCGCGGCGGAAGTTCATACGCTTGCCGAGCTGGAAGCCGATGTTTTCAGCAACGAGCTTAGCACTGAGTTCTGGTTTCTTAACTTCTTCGACATTGATGCGAAGTGGGCTCTTTGTAACTTTTTCGAGCTCTTTCTTGAGTTCGTTGATGCCTGCGCCCTGCTTGCCGATAACAGCGCCTGCCTTAGCGGTGCGGATGTTAATGGTAGTAAGGTTTGGGCTGCGTTCGATGCCAATGCGATCGATCGTTGGACGACTCTTGAAGCGATTCTCGATGACTTCGCGGATCTTTACGTCCTCGATAAGCCAGTTGCGGAAGTCCGCTTTGCGGGAGAACCACTTGCTGCTCCAGTTCTTATTAACCTGGAGACGGTAGCTAACGGGATTAACTTTCTGACCCATTACTTATTCTCCTTCTTGTCTGCTTTTGCCTCTTCCTTCTTGGCTGGAGCTTTCTTAGCTTTTTCTTCGCCGCAAACTTCGACAAAGATGTTGCTAGAAATCTTCTCATAAGGAAGTGCGCGACCGCGGCTAGCAGGAACGTAGCGACGCATGCGGGTGCCTGCGGTTACAGAGATACGGTTGATATAGATGGTCTTCGTATCAATGCTGCCACTCTGAAGCAAGTTGGCAGTAGCGGATTCGATGGCCTTGCGAACAGCCTTAGCTGCGCGGCGTGGCGTATTCTCGAGGATTACGACAGCGTCGGCAACATAGCGATCGCGGACGAGGCTAGCAACGATGCTAGTCTTGCGTGGCATGCTATCGATGCCTTTGATATAAGCGTGTGCAGTTTTAGTAGCCATAATTACTTACCGCCCTTTGCTGCTTCAGCGGCTTTCTTACCGCCATGACGCTTAAATTTACGAGTTGGTGCGAATTCGCCGAGCTTGTGGCCAACCATGTTTTCAGTAACGAGTACTGGTACATGCATGCGACCGTTATGAACAGCGATAGTGCGACCTACCATTTCTGGGCTAATCGTCGAATGACGTGCCCAGGTCTTGATGATAGTACGGTCTTCCATGGAAAGTGCTTCAATTTTCTTCTGAAGCTTGAAGTCCACGAAAGGTCCTTTCTTTAGAGAACGTGACATAGACTATTTCCTCTTCCCTTCATGACGACTGCGGACAATCATCTTGTTAGTTTTCTTATTGTGGCGGGTGCGGTAGCCCAAAGTGAGCTGACCCCATGGCGTACGTGGCGCCTTACCCGAACCGTGACGACCACCGTCACCACCACCGTGTGGGTGATCACAAGCGTTCATGACAACACCACGGACGGTTGGGCGGATACCCTTACGGCGGGTACGACCAGCAGAACCAACCTTGATGTTCTGATGCTGAACGTTGCTTACAGTACCAATATTTGCACTACAGCTAGCGAGAACCTTGCGCATTTCGCCGGATGGCATGCGAAGAGTTGCGTAGCCGTTTTCTTTTGCCATGAGCTGTGCGGTTGCACCGGCAGCGCGTACCATCTGTGCGCCCTTACCTGGGGTAAGTTCGATAGCATAGACCTGAGTACCAACTGGAATCATTTCGAGTGGCATGCGGTTGCTGGTTTCGATAGCAGCTTCTTTACCGGTTTCGATAACGTTACCCTTCTGCATGTTGGTATCAGCCAAGATGTAGTAGTAGGTACCGTTCTGATCCTTAACGCGAGCAATACGTGCGCTGCGGTTTGGATCGTATTCGATTTCCTCGACAGTAAGCTTGAGGCCTTCTGGGAGGTTGTAGCTCATGAGGCGATAATGGCGTTTGACGCCACCGCCACGATGACGAACAGTAATGCGACCAGAGTTGTTTTTACCAGCCTGTTGCTTTTTGCTAGCAAGAAGGCTCTTCAAAGGCTTCTTAGTCGTAATCTGATCGAAATCCTGAGTGGTTTTCTGACGTTGTGCCGGCGTGGTTGGGCGATAAGCTTTAATACTCATTATTTATCTCCCTTCTTGTCGGATTTCTTGTCTTCTTTGACTTCTTCAGTTGCCTGTTCTTCGTCAAAGATTTTAATCTTGTCGCCTTCTTTGAGGGTGACATAGGCAATGCGCTTGTCTGCGCGGGTGGTGATGCCTGGGTAAGCATGCTTGCCCTTGCTGAACTTAGTCTTCTTGCCCTTGCGAATTGCAATGCGAACATCGGTAACCGTGACGTTGTACTGCTTTTCGACGGTCTTTGCGACTTCCTGCTTGCTTGCGCCAGCTTCGGCTACAAACATATAGGTGCGCTTAGCTTCTTCGCGATAAGCTTTCTCGGTTTGAATTGGACGGACGATCATTAGGCGTTCTCCTTTCCGATGAGCCAAGCTTCAATAGCTGGCATTGCGCTTTCGCTGATAACGATTTTGTCGGCGTTAAGAATGTCGAAGACATTCAAATAAGTTGGACGGACGACTTTCATCGTGTTGATATTATTGGTTGCGCGTAGCACCATTTCGCTCTTTTCGGTTACGACAAAGAGGATCTTTGCGTTCTGTTCGAGCTTGTTGTCAGCGAGGAACTTAACAGTTTCTTTGACCTTGCCATCCTTTGGTGCGAAGTCTTTGACAATAACAACGTTCTTGTCAGCGTTCTGCATCGAAAGTGCCTGGCGAACAGCCTGAAGCTTTGCGTTCTTGCTGATTTTCTTGGTGAAGTTTTCGTTGCCTGTACGGCCGAATGCTACACCACCATGGCGCCAGATAGGGTTACGGGTGCTACCAAAGCGTGCACGACCGGTACCTTTCTGCTTCCAAGGTTTCTTACCGCCACCACGAACTTCACCGCGCTTGAGAGTCTTCGCATGTGAACTACGAGAGTTAGCTAGGTAAGTATCATAAGCTAATTTCACGAGCTCATGATTTTCGACTTTGAGACCAAAAATGTCTTTGTTCAATGTTTCTGCCATCTTAGTCCTTTCCCTCCACCATTACGAGGCCCTTGTTTGGACCAGGAACGGCTCCCTTGAGACCGATCAAATTGTGGTCGGTGTCGATATAAGCGACGACGAGGTTCTTGACGGTTACACGATCGTGACCCATGCGGCCAGCCATCTTCTTGCCCTTGAAGACTTTCTGTGGATACATGGAACCAATGGAACCAACCTTACGAATGTCGCCCTTGAAACCGTGCGTATTGCGTGATTCCTGGAAGTTGTGGCGCTTAACGGTACCAGCGAAACCTTTACCTTTGCTGGTGCCAGTGACCTGAACCTTATCACCGAGAGTAAACTCAGCGACAGTAAGCTCAGAACCAAGCTTCACATCTTCTGGGATATTATCAACGCGAAATTCACGGATATATTTAGGGTTGATATCTGCTCCGGATTTTTTGACGTGTCCGGACACGGCCTTGCTCAGATTCTTACCCTGACCATAAGCCACCTGTACCGCGCTATAGCCGTCAGTTTCCTGCGACTTAGTCTGAGTCACGGTGCAAGGACCAGCTTGGAGGATAGTTACAGGGGTAACTACACCATCTTCGCCGATGATCTGGGTCATACCAATCTTGGTGCCGAGGATGATTTTCATCGTTGGGCGTCCTTTCCCATTAAAATCACATGGCTTCTGAGTGGTCTCCGTTCTCTCATCTACGGACCGTACCTCTTGCGCCAGTGTGACGTGTTTAATATACAGGAATAATTGTAGCATAAAATACCCCTTTTAGTCAAGGGGTACAGCATAAGAAAACGCCCCCTCGGTTGAGGGAGCGTTCTGGGTCGGAGGTGTAAACGGGGTTATTCGTTAGTCTTGGGAACATGCACACAGTTGCCGGAGCTGGAAACATTGACGTTAATGTCGCCGCTGTCCAGTCTGTTGACATAGATATAGATGTTCTGTACTCCGAGGAATGCAAACTTACAACTTGCGGACAGATTGGACGGCATCACGATGCAATTCTCGCTATTGTACGAGTAGCTTGCACGCTCTCCCTTTTCGAAAAAGTCTGTGACTTTCCCTACTTCCTGCGACTCGGCCATGTTCATAACAGCAACATTGATGCCGCCAGTCTTGGTAGCGAAGGCTACAACTGCGAGGCCGTCCTTGATGCCGGTGCCATAGATGCGGATGCCCTTTGTGCTAGAAACAAAGAGGCTGTCTCTGCACTCGAATCTGCTCACTTCGCCAATTGAGGCATTGTGATGATTCGGGGTTTTGCGCTGTATGCCATAATATGCGGCAAGAGTGCCGCAGTCGGCCCAGCTGAATCCGCCAACGACAAGCTTCATTCCGAGAGCTTTCATCATGTTCTCGGGGTTGAGTCCGAGGTCTGTAGCTTCGGAGTTCTCGGCGTAGTACTTGTCCAGAAGTTTCTGCATCTCGGAAGCGGGATAATGGAAGCACATCGACTTTGCCTTGAGTGCGTAAAATCCAGTGTTAACCACCGAATTATCTGCGATGAGCATCTTCTTTACGTAATCTTCGCCGAACTTCTTCAGGGGCTTTTCGATAAACTCCTGAATTTCGTAGATAGGTCCGCTTTCGTTTGCGTCGTAGACTGCGTTACCGCAGCCGCCGACGATGTTTGCGTCGGCAACCTTTACTCCGAGGAGTACGGACTCGCCGTCTTCTCTAGCAAACTTTGTGACCATGTCTACGTCAGCAACGAACTTATCGATACCGACGACATGCTGGTCGCTCGGGCTGATGAAGACCGTTGCCTCAGGGTCGAGACTGCAGATATAATCGCAAGCCATTGCCATGACTGCGACGTAACCAAAATGCGGATCGAACTTAACTACGTTCGTGCTCGGTACTCCGAGAGGAGTGAGCTGCTGCTTAGCGAGTTCTTCCTGTTCGTCGTTTGTTACAATGACGACGATGCGGCTCGGTTTGATGCTCTTGCTGATGTTGCTAGCGATGTCCTGCACGAAGGTGCAGTCATCAAACTTAGGAGCAAACTGCTTCGGAATGCTTCCTGCGATGGGGAGTCTGCTTCCTCTGCCACCTGCGAGTATGATACCCCATCTGTGACCAGTGTGATTTGCGTTTGCGTTTACATTTGTCTTATTCATTTCCATGATAAGACCTCCTTTAAAGAACAAAATTTATCGTGCGACTTATTCGGATTGCACACGACATTGAAGCTATTTTAGCATATAACTATAGTTATGTCAAGAGTAAGCTTTTAGAGTTATTTTAAGCTTAATGCTATAATTATATGTAATATGGGTGGTAAGGTAGAATTGCAGAAGGTTAAACTGCGCGATTTTGATCTCTTTTCGCTTACTTTAGTATTTACTTTGTTTAGTTTTCTTGGGTTTTTGTTCGAAGGCCTTTGGAGTGTGATTAGCTTCGGGCGTTGGGATAATCATTATTCTCTAGTTTGGGGACCATTCACGATTATTTATGGTTTTGCTGTGGTTGGTTTATTGCTTCTTTATCCTTATTTTGGCCATCGAAGAATGATTGAGCAGTTTTTGATTTGCTTTCTGCTTGGCTCGATCTTTGAGTTTTGCGCTAGCTGGCTTCAAGAAGTGGCTTTTGGTACGCGGTCTTGGAATTATTACCATTTACCTTTTAATCTCGATGGACGTATTTGTCTTCGCATGTCGATAGTTTGGGGCGTTGTTGGCGTAGTATTTTTACGGCTTTTTGCCGCTAAGTTAATTAACTTAATGAAGAAAATTAAAAGTCGCACAATTTTGAATATCGGTTTCGCGGTTTTTGTATTTATGATTTGTAATTTTACGGTATCCATCTTTGCCACTGTGCGCTATTGTGAGCGGCATTACGATATTGCTCCAGACAGCGTGTTTGAAGGTTTGATTGATAAACGCTTTCCGGACGAGCGTATGCAAAAAATCTACTACAATATGGAATTTGTAGACAAATAAAAAACTCGGCCTTTGAAAGCCGAGCTTTTTAAAGATTATTACATCTTGATTTCTGCATCTACGCCTGCTGGGAGGGATAGATTCTGCAATGCATCGATGGTCTTTGGAGTTGCATCGATAACGTCGATAAGGCGCTTGTGAACCTTCATTTCGAAAGCTTCACCACCAGTCTTGTAGACGTGTGGGCTCTTAACAACGGTAAAGCTGCTGCGCTTGGTTGGAAGTGGAACTGGGCCGCTTACCTTAGCGCCGGTACGGATAGCTGTATCGACGATCTGTTTTGCGCTCTGATCGATAACGCGGTGATCGTAAGCCTTAAGGCGGATACGAATGCGTGGACCTTCAGCTGCTGCTTTGTCTGCCATTTTATTCCTTTCTGCTTGCTATATAACCTCAGATGCACCTAGACAGTGCGTCTATGAGTTTTTACAGCACATGTTTAATAATGATGATATTGTACTATTCGTTTGTGGTTTTGTCAATGTCTGGCTCGAGTTCGGTTGTGTCAGAGATAGGCGCATCGGCGGTAGGCTTAGTCACTTTTTCTTCTGATTTGATTTTTTTCGAAGCGTCCTTGTCTTTTTCCTCTGAATCCTCTTCGGTCTTCTCTTCAGGCTTTTTGTCTTCGGATTTTTCTGGTTTAGGCTCTTGCTTTTCGTCTTTCTTGGAATCGGCCTCTTTTTCGGCCTGCTCTTTTTGATATTTTGCTAGCATGGCCTGCGCTTCGATAAGGGCGTCGGTCTCGTGCTTACTGCGGCCTTTAACCTTACCGCGGTTTTTGACGACGCTATAGACTACGAGACCAATCATTAGCACGAAAATTGGTGCCATGGTTAGTATGATAGATGATGCTAAATCTCCGCTCATATTCTTATTATAACCTCTCCTATCTCTCTTCCTTATAGATTTCTTTATGGTCTGCGTTGAAGTATCTTGCTATATAGCCTGTATCCGTCGACTCCGCAACAACATAGTAGTTTGCTTCGAGCCTAATGCTAGGATTATTTTCGTAGCTTGCTGATTTGCCTGTTGCGAGATCCGTTACCTTTTTAGCAGAACCTTCGTTTTGTGAGATAAACCTGCTTTTGGAAGCGGCTGGGGTTTCAGTATTAGCTTGAATTGTTACATTGGAATACTCATCGTTGCCAGTTTCGGCATTTACGACAGAGATATTGCCACTGCTTTTGTTCTGCTTGAAGATGTAGTGTTTTTTGTTGTAGGTGAGGAAATCGTCTAGATTTTTGTTTGGTAGATAATAATCAAACTTGTCAGTACTAGCGCTAATTAACTTGTTGTTGTAGTAAATATTTTTGCAAATATGTATTAGATTGCTGGTTGGTCGCTTTTCGTAAACTGAACATTCTTCAGAATAGCTTGTTTTATTGTTGAGCTTCTCTTGTTTGATGAGACTTTCTGTTGGGAAGCTCTCGGTGTATTTGCGTGTGACTGGGTTAAAGTAGCGCTCCTCGTTTTCTTTTTTGATAATGCCACCTATGGCTTCAGTATCTGAAGTGTCGCTATTGTAAATCATTTCGTTGTTATAGAAGTAACTAGAGCCTACTTCTGAAACTAAGAAAGAGGTGTTTACATTAACGAATTCGCCTGTGAAGTAGACGTTTTCGATGTTTGCAATTTCGGACGCTGTTTCGCAGTTATAGACGTATAGCTTGCTATCTTTGCGGGTTGTTTTGACGAATGCGCAGTAATAATTATCGTCTATGTCACTGTGGCCATAAGAAAAGGATCTGTAGCTGGTCTTGTCTACTGTGCCGCCGATTTTAGCTTGGCCTTCATTTGTGATTACGGCATAGCTACTGTCGTCTGCTACGAGTAAGTATTTTTGTTCTTCGCCGTATTGTACGCTAGCTAGCGGACGCTCGTCTACTTTTTTACCATTTTCGTCTAACAAGAAAGTCTTACCATCTTCATTAACGAGATAGTTTTCGCCTTGGTTGATTTTCGTAAGAGTTTTTTCTGTGGAATATTTTTCGTTGCCGTTGTTATCAATAATGACGCTTGTCGTTTTGTCTTCTTCTTCGATATATGCAAGGCTACGGTCTGATTCGAAATCGTCAATATTATTATATTTTT
>JAZQSO010000056.1:0-2743 GCA_045630145.1 Candidatus Nanosyncoccaceae bacterium | reverse complement strand
ACTAATATGAAGAAATATCTCATCTTTATGAGTATTGTTGGTGCAATTAATCTCGCATCAGGTATCCTTCCAATGATTCACGGTGAATTTATGGAAGACGGTAAATTTGGTACGGGTTTCATGAACTTGCTCTGTGGTGGTATGTTCCTAATTCTTGCTGGCGAGCTTGCAGTTAAGAAAATGCTAGACAAGAAGGCGGACTAACATGAAGAATCTTAAAATTAAGGCCGCCCGCGCTAGTTGTGATATGTCTCAGGACGACCTCGCAAAAGCTTGCGGCGTCTCGCGCCAGACGATTAGCGCTGTAGAGAAGGGCGATTACAATCCGAGTATCAACCTCTGTATTGCAATTTGTAAAAGCCTCAACAAAACTCTCGACGAACTCTTCTGGGAAGACTAAGAAAAAGGCCCGGACAAACCGGGCCTTTTTGGTAGGTTATTTCCCTCTCTTCTTATTAAACTCTTTCATTCTCTTATTAAAATCCTTCGGGTCGCGCGTAACCTCTTCAATCTCGACCAAGAAGCCATGGAAATCTGGATCGTCAAAATACATCGTGCCGGCGGCATAGCCATCTGGCGAATATTTCTTGCGCAAATGGACACGACAGGCTTCAATCAAATCGTCCTCCGCCATATCTGGCTCGAGGTGTTTGTGGTAGTCATAAGAGCGCTTCATGGCCGTGTCTAAATCTGGATTTCTGTCTGCCGAGGAAACAATCTTGCCATAAATGCTGCGCGGTTCGTGCCCAAGGGAAGAGCGATGGTCTTCGACGGCTTGCGCCATAATCTCAATCTCCTCGTCGCTAAAATGCTTTTTTAGGAACTTGTCCTTGCGGAGTATCTTGGCGGATTCAAAATTGTGCGTCTCATTGTCTATAAGCCTACCAAGATCATGGTAAGAGGCAATCAGAATCACCATATCTGGGTTTACGCCCTCTGCTTGCTCCATAAAACGCATGCTGCGCTCCATGACCTGGCGAATATGCTCGTCGGTGTGCCCGCCAATACCGGCGTATTGTGGGAGAATCTCTGCCTCGATGTATTCAAGAATTTCTTTGCTTACCTTATCCATAAATCAATCATACCACGCTCCGCCTCTAATCTAAATTGACTTATATGCTTATGTATGATATAATATATGTATGCTTATCGCGTGCTGTTAAACGCGAAATTTTGTTCTTTTAAAGGAGTAAGAAATGAAAAGAAAAGTTATGGTAGCAACCGCAGTGGCGCTTCTTTGCGCAATGAGCGCATGTGGCGGCCAGGAACTCGTCTCGAGTGCACCGATGACCCGCGAGTCTGAAACCTCAGAGACCTATGCCGTCTTGACGGATCCGCCGAGTGAAACTCTGCGCTCTATTCCGCGCGAAACTGAGCCGAGACTAATTTCGCTCAGTGCGGAAAAGGCTACAGAGGTTACGACTACGACCGCGGATGCTACCGAGGCAACAACCGAAGTGCCTACTGAGGCTCCTGTCGAAGCGACCACTGAGGCGACCACTGAGGCGCCCGAACCCTTTGAACTCTCGGACGAAGAAGTTGCGGATAAAATGCATGAATACTTCGCCGAGAAGGGCTACAGCGACGCGCAAATTGCCGGCATCGTCGGCAATGCAGAGATCGAGAGTGGCTTAGAACCGTCTCGTGGCGTCTCTGGTGGCGGATTTGGCCTGTTCCAGTTGATGGACTGCCCGCAGCGCCGTGCTATGTTCGGCGCGTTCGATGCTGAAGGTGTTGGCAAATATGCTACTTCCCAGTACTGGGGCCTCGACGAAAGCGACTTTGACAATGCGGAGGATTTCGATAAATTCATGACTGTTATGCTGGACTATACAATGAATCCGGATGATCCGACCTGGATGTCCGAAATTCAGACCGTAGATAGTCCGGAGGCCGCCGCAGAGGTCTTCCTCGTGCATTACGAGAGGGCTGTGAGCGGTGGTAGTCAAATCGAATACTACGCTCCGTATGTTGGTAGATATTACCAGGCGACCGAATCGCGTCGTGAGGCCGCTCGCCGTTGGTATAATTACTTTACCTTATCGGCTTGAGCTGAACTCGACGAACCCGATTCGCTTCATTTCATTTGATGCTCCGGCGCCCCAATGGGGTGCCTTTTTTCTTATTTAATGATTTTGTTGAGGAGCTTCAGGGTTGTAAGCGTAAATAAGTTTACAATTACAACTGTTGCGCCCGTTGGCGTCTCGCAAAGATAAGAAATAATCAAGCCCAGTACGAAGTTTATAACTGCTAGAACTGCACTAGCGATTGTAACGAGTTTAAAATTCTTGAAAATGGTTTGCGCAGAAAGTGTCGGGAAGATAATTAGGCTAGAGATTAATAGTGCACCCATCAAACGCATGCCAAGCACAATTAAAACCGAGCAGAGAATTGCAAAAATTGCATTGTAAAGCTTTGTATTTATTCCAATCGCGCGGGCGAATTTTTCGTCGAAAGTTAGGGCAAAAATCTTGTTGTGGAACACGATGTAAATTGTAATAACTGTTGCAAGCAGCCCAAGTGCGAGAAAAACTTCGCTCTCGCTTACGGACAAAATACTGCCAAACAAATAGCTATTGATATCTGTATTTGTGCCTGCAAGCGATGCGATAAAAGTGCCAATCGCGAGCGCGCTAGCAGACATGAGAGCCACGGCAGAATCGCCATGAATCTTGGAATTTTCGTTGAGTCTCAAAACAAAGAACGACGCGATAATTACGACTGGAATTGCTACCCAAAGCGG
>JAZQSO010000055.1:0-3762 GCA_045630145.1 Candidatus Nanosyncoccaceae bacterium | reverse complement strand
CTTGCTTCCGTAAAGCGCGAATGCCAGCATATCGCCAAGATGTTCCCAGATTACCATGTGGATTTGTTGCATGGCAAAATGAAACCAGCCGAAAAAGACGAAATCATGAAGCGCTTTGCGGCTGGCCAGATAGATATCCTTGTAAGTACGACGGTGGTTGAGGTGGGCGTGAACGTTCCAAATGCGACTGTGATGGTGATTAAAGATGCGGATCAATATGGCCTCTCGCAGTTACATCAGCTTCGTGGTCGTGTTGGCCGTGGCAAAGATCCAAGCTATTGCTATCTCGTGAATTCTAGCTCTGAAGCGCCAACGCGTAGGCTACGCGAAATTGAGCGCTCGCAAGATGGTTTCTATCTTGCTGAGGTAGATTTGAAGCTTCGTGGTCCAGGCGAAATCTACGGCGCCTTGCAACATGGCGCGCTCGATCTCAGAATTGCTTCCGTTACAGATACGAAACTCGTTCATAAGGCTAACCAGCTCGTGGATAACTTTATCAAGAAGGGTTACGATTTGCTAGAATATAAAGAGTTAGCGGATTCAGTTCGTAAATATCAACGCTTAACGACACTAAATTAATATGTATTCAGCTCTAGGAATTGTTCAGGCTTCTAAGCATTCTGGTAAGATTATGGGCACGCATCAGAAAATCGATAAGATTGCCCGTCGTCTCATTTCGCGTTACATGGACAGCGCGCGGATTTTTCCTAGCACGCAACAAATCTTGAGTTTTGAGGGTATGCAGGGTCCTGACGGTCTCAAGCGTAAGTCGCCAGGCGTGGATGAGCCCGAGCATTTTATTCAGCCAGGCAATGATGATGGTGTTTTGATTGGCTATATCCGCGACCATCATTACAACCTCGTTCAAGCGTTAGTAGATAAGAATATGGAGCGCGCAGCTTTTGAAGCGGCTTGGATGGCGCACGCGATTACAGATGGTCTCACGCCGGCGCATCATTACCCATATAAAGAGCGCGTTGATGAGCTCATGCAGGACAAGGATTATAAGAAGCTTTTTGGCGTTACGATCAAAGGTATTATGCGTGGCAATAATCTTGCTGAGGCTGCACGCAATAACTGGCTTTACTGGGGTGCGGGCGGAATAATGACGAAGCATATTGCCTTCGAATATGGTGTGGCTTATGCGATTACGCCGGCTCGTCAGAAAAGTTTGATGCCGCACATGTCGCGCCGTAATTTTAAGCACATCGATTATGAAGAAGTTTTTTATCGCTCGCTCGAACGCGTGAATAGTCTGCATATGTATGATAGATTTCTTGAAACGGGCTGGAATGCGCAGCTGGCGATGGATACGCACCAAGTTCTGATTCCGGAGATTATTCGCGCGGTGACTCTAAACTGGGCGAGCTGTATTAATGAAGCAATGGAGATTAAAAATGCGAAAAAGTAAGCAAATCCGCATCATTTCTGGCGAGTTTGGCGGCCGCCTCATTGATACGCCAAATAATACCGCGACGCAACCGATGGGTGATCGTGAACGCATGGCGATATATAACCGTCTCCGTTCGGATATTCCGGGTAAGGTGATTTTGGATGCTTTTGCGGGTAGTGGCGCACTTGGACTTGAGGCATTGTCGCTCGGAGCTGAGGAAGTGGATTTTCTTGAAAATAATCCTGAGGCAATCCGAACGATTAAAAGTAATCTAGCGAAGCTGAATCAGAAGGCGCAGATTATTAAGAAGCCAACGCGTGAATATGATATTATCTTTGCTGATCCGCCATATCCGAACCCGCAGTATGATTTCTGCGCAGAGCTTGTCGAGCATCTCGGTAAAGGTGGTTACTTTGTTCTGTCGCACCCCGTTGTTCCACTCCCACCAGAGTTTGACGGCTTAGAATTGATTAGTGATAAAACATACGCCGCTGCGTGCATTAAGATTTATCAGAAGAAATAATACTAAAACTGCCAGCTTAGCTGGTAGTTTTTTGGTAAAAGCAACTAAAAAAAATAGGTCCACCTCCCTGGGGACCTATTTTTAAGCTATTAAGCGATGTTGCGAACTTCAACGCTAGAAAAGCTTTCGACCTTTTGAATGTCAATTGACATTGTATATACCTCTTTTATTTTTGTGTTGTTTTTGTCTCTCAACTCTCCACGAGTCAATTATATATAAGCATTTTGCTAAGCGCAAGTACTTTTTGTGATAAAATGCTAAAATATTTTTATGAACAAGAAAGCTCAACCAAAGAAAGATAACACGGTTTTGATCGTTGTTATTAGCGTAATTGTATTTTATATTTTGCCAATGCTTATCGTTGGCGTGATTGTCGCAGGCGTGTTTGGTCTAACATTCAAGATTGCAAATATCGGTCTCTCGCACGTACATGATGTAATCCAGAGCGTGGAGAACCCAGATGGTCAATATATCTATTTCAAAGAGTCGAGTGCTCTTGAAGATATGTATGATGCTGTAATCTCTGCCGACAAGAAGACCATGGTCGCTGATTCCGTAACGCGCGAACAATGCGAAATTGTAGAAGATTATATCGACGACGAGCTTGGCGACGGTATTAGGATTTGTAGTGACGAGGCTTTCGTTGGATATGCATATAACGGCGGCTCGACTCGCGTTTTGGAACTTTATGGTATCAAGAGCGATACTGATAAATTCGTCAGAATAACCATGAATCACGGCTTTGATCGATACTATAATATCTCGATCTATAGCACGAGGAACGGCAATAACGGGGCAGCAAAACTCATTTACTTTAATGACGTTAACCTCCCAACAGAAAAGCTCGACGGCGAAGGTTCGGAAAAAGTCATCGAAGGCGAATTAGACTCGGCGCAGTATAGTATCTAAAAATTTAACAGCCACGCAAAGTGGCTGTTTTTGTTCGCAAAAGATATAATAAAGATATTATGGCGGAAATGTTAGATGTATTAACGGAGCGTGGGGATTTTACTGGACAAACTGCCACACGTGACGAATGTCATGAGAAAGGCCTCTGGCACCGGGCTTTTAGTGCCTTTATTCTTGATTCGAATAACAATGTTCTTTTGCAGTTGCGTAGCAAAGAAAAGAAAACCGATGCTCTAAAATGGGATGCGCCTGTGGCCGGTCATATCGATGCTGGCGAATGGGGCCGCGAAGCGCTTGCGCGTGAGGCGAAAGAAGAACTTGGCCTTGATGTGGCGGACGAAGAAATCAAATATTATTCCTGCACGACTTCCGAGCGTATTATGCCGGGTATGCTCGAGCATCACTATAACGAGTATTATATTATTGCGAAAAATGTCGATACTGAATCGTTAGTGCTACAAGAAGACGAAGTGGCGGACGCAAAGTATTTCAGCGCGGACGAAGTAATTCAGATGATAGACTCTAATTCAGACCAGCTCTCGAACAAGGCAAACCAGTGGGCATTTCTGAAACGTCTGCTCGAAAGTAAGAAAGGAAAATAATGGCAAAACTTACGCAGCTTAGCTTTGAGGAATTCGAAGAAAAAGTCGAGAAAGCCAAAGGCGTCGTCTATGTCGATTTCTTTGCGACCTGGTGCGCTCCATGCCGAGCGTTCTCGCCAATCGTTGGCGTAGTCGCAAAAGACGAAACGGTTTATCAGGTTGATATAGATTTGGAGCCAGCTCTCGCGGCAAAGTTTGATATTATGTCTATTCCCACGCTAATCTGCTTCAAGGATGGCAAGGAATACAAGCGCTCGATGGGGGTAATTACGGAAAAAGAAATAAGGGAGATGAAAGACTAATGCTTTACGATGTTGCAATTATTGGTGGTGGCC
>JAZQSO010000054.1:0-12656 GCA_045630145.1 Candidatus Nanosyncoccaceae bacterium | reverse complement strand
ATGGCTTTGAACGTGATGTCCTGCGTTACTGTAATGTCGCTGTTTGGGTCAAGCTCGTTCGGGATAATATTCCAACCCTGGAAGGTGAAAGTGTCGCGAACTGGGTCGTCGCCGATATGGAAAATATTGCCTTCGCGAACGGAGACTTCTGTGATTGTAGACTTACCGCCATAGGAACCGCCGTCTGGGTTTACATAGACTGTATGATAGATTTCGTCCCACTGCGCCGTAATGACCATGTCTTGCGTAATCGTAAGAGTGTTGTTAGAGATTTCGCCAGCATCTGCAGTCCACCCACGGAAACTGTAAGTGTTGCGGGCCGGTTGTTCGAGGCGTACAACATGTCCTTCGCGTACAGTTTCGGTATAGGCTTCGGTATGGCCGAGATACTCGCCGCCGTTAGGATTAATTGTGACGTTGTATGAATTAATGAAGCGTACTTTACCGAGGATATTAAAGACTAAATCGCTCTCGGCGCTAGCGTTGTCGGCGAGCAAGATTAGGCCTAGTACTGGAAGGGCGAAGAAAATAATACCGATGCGAATGCGGCTAGATTTTTTGATAATTACAAAAAGCGCAATGCCGGTAGCAGCGGCCACTACAGTCAAAAATGCTCTGCCGGTGTTTGTATTTGGATTTTCCGATTCTTCTTCTGGGGTCGTAGAACTCTCTAGCTCTTTGTAATGGATTTGTAAATTAAGATCCTCGTCGACTGTTCTAGTATTGGCGCTGTTGGATTTAACGAAAATCTGAATAGTTTTCGTATCTCCCGCATTAATAACGTCTGTACTTGCAGCACCAGCAAAAGAATACTCCAAAAAATCATATTCAGAATTATTGATTTCGATAGAATCAATCTCGATATCATAGGCAGAATCGTTTGTAATTGTTGCGTCGTATTCGACCGTTTGATTCTTGTCTAATAATGTTACATCGAAATCGTAAGGCGATTCGGCTTCGTTTAGTTCAACTTTTGCATTCGTGTCAATTTTTGGTTCAAGCTCGGTAAGTTGTAAAGCAGATGCGGAAAAAGAAGACGCAAAAAGCGAGATAAAACAAGCCAAAAAAATGCCCAATATTCCCTTTTTATTTCTCAAAAACACAAATTTTCTCTCTCTTTACCTATTAAGTATAAGAGAAATGCTTATGCTTTTCAATGCTCAATTTTTTCGATAAAGAGTTTTGAATTTTGTGTTTTATAGACAATTGTAATTGTGGATTTTGATTCGCCGAGTTCTCTAGTGCATTCCGGCGTAAGTGCATCTTGGGCGGCATTGATTTTACTTTCCGTCTTAAGATAGGACATCATCTTTGTCGTGTTTTCGCTCTGTGAGACTTCTGAATTTTGCTCCTCGCTACCTTCTGTTTCTTCGGGATTTTCTTGTCTTGAAAGGCAATTGAGCGCGTCGTAGGCGCTTTCGATGACATATTTTTCGTAGCTTACCTCAAAAGAATTGCCTTTTTTCTTGATGGATTTTTCTAGATATTTAGTAATCGGAATTCTGGCACGCTCCTTCTTGGTTGGCGAAGGAGGCGTAATTTTGATAATCGCTTCTTCCGAATCGTAGTAAGCGCACTTGTTTGCAATGAGAAGATTTGTAAAATCTTCTTCAATTGTTTCCATATTTAGTTCGGTGTTAAAATTATCTTTCAGAAAATTTGTTAGCTCTTCGGTAGTAATTGATTCTTTGGAATCTTCGTAATAGAAATAATCGAGCGCAAAGGCAAGCTCTTTCTGATAAAGTGTTGCTTCGTACTCTTCGGAATTTTCGAAGTTTTCGAAGTAATTAATGAGTGAATCTGAATAATCATGTAAGGCAATTGATTCTGTATCGGTCAGTTTGCGGCCTTTGATAAAGGCGAGCACGGCAAAGCTGAGCAAGAAAACGAAACAGATCGCAATAGCAATAAAGGCAATTTTCTTTTTAGGGATAGATTTCATAGTTAGATTATAGATCAAAAAACTATTTGCAAAAAAGGCAGGAAAAAAGACCCCTATTACGGGGGTCTTTGTATGGGGATTTTTTATTGAGGAAGCATTAGAGTCTTCTGTCAGGTCGAATTATCTCTGGCTTGTCCTCGATGAATAAAGTAGCACTCGGAATATCGAATTCTCGAAGTAGTTCCGAGAAGACAAATCTGACAGCCTTCCTCCAAACGAAATAATCGTCGTGAGTGGACTTTTCGAATGTCGAGCTAAGAGAGATTATGTTCGGATTTGATTTTGAAGCAAAGGTATCGAAGACGACAAAACTCAGCTTGCTGAGCATTTCGCTCATCTTCGGATCTGTGTTATTTGCGGTAATTTCCTGTGCTGCAAGGATAAGACTGTTGGCGGTTGGCTTGGTGCCCGTGATGCCTGTGAGGTCGTAATTGACTGAAACCTTTGCGAGTGTAGTATCGGACATAGTGTTTCCTTTCTAATCTAGAGCATTGGGAATTCAAGCGATTTGTCGCACTCTAGAAAGGATAATCCCAATAAAAAAGAACGAGAGGGAATATCTCTGTCTATACTATAAAATAATACGGCAATTATGTCAATCGAACACAAAAAATAGACCCCCACTTTGGGGTCTATTTTTTGTTGAAAGTTAGGCTGCGTTGGTATGAACCGCAACGACGTCGTCTAGATCGTCGATCGCATCGAGGATTTTCTCGACCTTCTCGGCAGTTTCGCCTTCGACCTCTACTTCGTTGTTTGGCACATACTTAAGTTCGGCTTCCTTAATCTCGTAACCGGCTGCGATAAGGCCTTCGCGTACCTTTGCAAGGTCGCCAGATGCAGTGTAGATTGTTGTACCGTCATCTTCGTCCGAAACGTCTTCGGCGCCAGCATCGAGGGCTGCCATCATAACTTCGTCGCCCTTGCTCTCGGTAAAGATTACGCCTTTGCGGGTAAACTGGAACATGACCGAGCCTGGATCTGCCATGCGGCCACCGTTCTTTTCGAGGGTGTGGCGTACTTCTGGCATTGTACGATTCTTGTTATCTGTTGCGACCTCGATAATGATACCGATGCCTCCCGGACCATAAGCCTCGTAAGTTTCCTCAATGAGGGCTGCAGCGTTCTTGTCTGCAACGCGAGCGATTGCGCGTTCGATGTTTGCCTTAGGCATGTTTGCGAGGCGCGCCTTTTCGAGAACCATGGCGAGAGACGGGTTCATTGTTGGGTCAGTGCCGCTGCGTGCGGCGATGGCGATCTGGTTGCCGATTTTTGTAAAAAGGGCACCACGTTTGGCATCGACTACGGCTTTCTGGCGTTTAGTCGTTGCCCATTTTGAATGTCCGCTCATCTCTTCTCCTTAATCTTATTGTTATCTGTTAACTATCTTAGCATATTATCCCCTAAAGTGCGAAAAATGCAAAAGCTAAACGTGCTAATGCTTGGCGAAAAGTTTGGGATGGTGCTAATCTCTATGCACTTAAAATTAAAGGAGGTAATACAAATGAAAATTTATCGCAGAATGAGGATTTCGTTGTCCGAGCTCGACCGCCTGCGTGAGGAGATGGATGACTATATTTGGCTCGCGCTCGATTTGAGGCGTAGCGCACTTTGTGCTGGCGATGAATATATTGGGGATTTGCGAGATGTCCTTATGCAACGTCGCTCTTCGGTGGAGGATATTTATTGTGCTGGCCTAAATATGGCGACTGGTGAAATCAATTTTCTAAAAAGCTTTAATCGTCGCAATCCAAAGGTTGGTTATGGTGGTGATGTATCAGAAGAGACGCGTAAGGAAATTTCCCATCAGATAGAATACTTCTTCGCGGGTTTACCTATCTTTGAGGCTAAGGTAAAAAGAGAGAAACGAAATTTCAATCGCATTATTCCGCCCCTAGCTCGTGCTAGATTTTAAAGGTGCTATCGGTTAAAATAATAGATATAAATACAGGAGGTATAAGTGGCTAAGAAAAGTCAGGAAGATGCAGTAGCGGCTGGGGCGACTGAGACTTCGAAGAAAGATAAAAAAGAATCCGCAATGGATGAAGGCAAAAAGCAGGCTCTAAATCTTGCTTTGTCTCAGATTACTAAGCAGTTCGGCGACGGCTCTATTATGAAGCTTGGCGAAAAGTCCAAGATTGATGTCGAGCTTTTCTCGTCAGGCTCGCTTTCGCTAGATTTAGCGCTCGGTGGCGGCTATCCAAAAGGTCGTATTATCGAAATTTATGGCCCAGAATCATCTGGTAAGACTACTTTGGCACTTCATGCTATTTCTGAAATCCAGAAGCAGGGCGGCCAGGCAGCCTTCATCGATGCTGAGCATGCTCTCGATCCGTCTTACGCGCGCAAGATTGGCGTCGATACCGGTAATTTGCTAATTTCTCAGCCGGATAACGGCGAGCAAGCACTTGAAATCTGCGAAACATTGGTGCGTTCTGGTGCTGTTGATTTGATTGTGGTCGACTCCGTTGCGGCGCTTGTGCCTCAGGCGGAAATCGATGGTGATATGGGCGATGCTCAGATGGGTCTCCAGGCTCGTCTTATGAGCCAGGCGATGCGCAAGCTTACTGGTGTTATTAGTAAAACAAAGGCCACAGTTATCTTTATTAACCAGATTCGTATGAAGATTGGTGTCATGTTTGGCAACCCAGAGACTACGACTGGTGGTAATGCTTTGAAATTCTATGCTTCTGTTCGTATGGATATTCGCCGTATCGGTCAGATAAAGAACGGTGAGGATATTTCTGGCAACCGCACCAAGATTAAGATTGTTAAGAACAAGATTGCTGCGCCATTCCGCACTGCTGAGTTTGACATTATGTACAACGAAGGTATTAGCAAGGTTGGCGACGTGCTTGATCTTGCTGTTAAATATGGCGTTATGGACAAGGCCGGCGCTTTCTTGAAATATAATGGCGAAACGCTTGGTCAGGGACGCGAAGCGGTCAAGAAACTCTTTAAAGAGAAGCCAGAGCTCATGGACGAAATCGAAGCTAAAGTTCGTGAAGCTGCCAAAACTGCCGAGGAGTAATCTAGATGGCGCTCGAAATCGCTACGATTTTTGATAGTCCTGAAGCGCCGACTCGAGAGGCTAAGAAGCAAATCATCACAGATATTAAAGAGGCGGTTCGCGATCAGGACCGCCTCAATATCTATATTGATGATAAATTTTTCTGCTCCCTCGCATTGTCGCAGGTTGTAGACTTGAAGCTCAAAATCGGGCGCCAACTCAGCGATGAGGAATTAGCCTCGCTTAAAAAGGCTTCGGAATTCGGCAAGCTCTATCAGCGCGCCTTAGAATATGCTCTCATGCGTCCGCATTCGCAGAAAGAAATGCGCGATTACCTTAAGAAAAAGACTTTGAGCAAGGCGGTGCGCATTAAAAACAAGAAGACTGGCGAGTATCAGACAAAGATGAAGGAAGGCTTTGATACTAGTTTGGTCGAGCCTGTACTTGAGCGCCTTATTGAGCGCGGCTATGTCGATGACGAGCATTTTGCGCGACTCTGGGTAGAGAATCGCTCTGTGCGTAAAGGTATCAGTCAGAAGAAGCTTCGCCTCGAACTGCAAACCAAGGGCATCTCGCAAGATATTATTGACGCTTGCCTATCTGAAGGTGTTAGGAATGAACGTGAAGAGCTTGAAAAAGTTATCGCAAAGAAGGCGAAAAAATACCCCGACGAGCAGAAGCTTATTCAATATCTGTTGCGTCAGGGCTTTAATTATTCGGATGTTCTCGATGCGCTTTCGGCGGCCTCTTCGTCGGAATAGCGTGGCTTTCTGAATGGATTGACGTAATTCTGAACGAATTCTTTTTCTTTGTTGCTTTTTGCGATTTTGACTTTTTCGCGGCTATGGCGAATTGTGATTTTAGTGTCGTCAATCTCGACAATTTGCGAACGATTAATTGTAAGCTCAGGATCGATTAAAGAATCGAATAATGGGCGTTGCACGATGAGCTGAAAAATCGAGAAGCTACCAGAGTCGAGCGTGTAATCAATGACTTTGCCGAGCTTTTTGCCTTCTTTTGTAACGACTTTAAGCCCAATTAGCTTGAAATCTAAATCCATGACCTTGTCGAGCTTGATTACGTCGTCGCGCTCAACGAAGCGGTCTGTCGAATCTATAATAAAACCGTCATCGCTAAACTCACGAATGTCGCTGACCATTAAAATATCGCCTGCTTCTGGATCGTCGACGTCTGCACCTTCTGTCTCGTAAGCAATAACGCTGAGTGACTCAGGATCAATGACAGGAGCGACGGTACGAGCAACCTCTCCGCCGACATGTAGGCTGAGGATAGGGAAATTGATCAGGTTAGAACCAATCACTAGCATTTTTCTTTAAACTCCGCTTATGGAATAATTATAGCATATGAGAAAACTCCTTGCGGTGTCGGGTGGCATAGACTCTGTCGTAATGCTCCATCTTTTTCGTGCTGACAAGGAAGCTGTCGTAGTTCACTTTGATCACGGTATTCGCGAGAGCTCGGCAGAGGACTGCACTTTCGTCGAAAGGCTAGCGAAAGAGTATGGTCTGCCTTTTTATTCGAAGCGCGCAGAGTTGGGCGAGGAGTGTTCGGAAGAGAAAGCACGTGCAAGCCGCTATCAGTTTTTTGAGAGTTTACTTGAATCGCCAGAGGATAAAATCTATACCGCACATCATCAGAATGACCTTTTGGAATCTGTTGCGATTAACTTGCTTCGTGGCACGGGCTGGCGCGGTTTGGCACCACTGCGTAATTCGAAAATCGAGCGTCCTCTGTTAAATTGGACAAAAGCGGAAATTTATCGTTATGCTACTGAGCATGGCCTGCGCTTCCGCCTTGACCAAACGAATAACGAAGACAAATATCTACGAAACCGCGTCCGCCTAAAAATGTCTGAACTTCCAGAAGTAATAAGACAAGATCTTCTGAAGCTTTGCTATAAACAGCGTGAATTGGCAGATGAAATTGAGGGAATACTTGAGTCGAGTGCGCCGCGCGGCCCGCAATTCTCGCGCGAATTCTTTCGTGGATTGCCTGACGAGATTGCGCTAGAGTATTTGCGTCAATGTTTGAATGAGCGCTTGACGCGTCCTCAGCTCGGTCGTGCGCTTGAGGCGATTCGGGACTTTTTGCCTGGTAAACGTTTTAGTTTAAACAAAGATTGCTTCTTAGTTATGCGAAAATATTACTTCACAATAGAGAAGAACTAAGCTGTAAATTTGCTTATGTATCAAGATTATGATAGGATTTAAAGATATGAGATTTCGTAAGCAACAGGTCAAAAACCTGTTATTACTCCTCCTTGTTGTCGCTACGGTCCTTGTTTTAGGAGTCGTCTTTAGGGGACGATCGACTTTTGCCGAGTCTGAGAGCGACAATCTTTCTGATTCTTCTGAAGAAACCACCAAAGATATTTTAGAAACTGATACCGAGCACTACGTTAATATCTATGACGGCAGCTCGCATATTACTGTGCGCAGCAATGCAACTACTGTGCGCGAAGTGTTGGAGCGTGCTGAAGTTGAATACACCGATAGAGATAATATTGAGCCTGGCCTCGACGAGGTAATTGATAGTCGTGATTACAATATTAATATCTATCGTGCTCGCAGTGTCTTGGTGATAGATGGCGACAATAAGTATTATGCTGACACTGCAAAAATGGTCCCAAGTGATGTTGCGGAGGCGGCCGGCATTGAGCTTAAAGATAAAGATATCGTAAAGCTAATTCATTATGACGATATTCTAGAGACCGGTATGCTTTCTGCTTTTCAGGTTGTACGCGCTAAGACCGTAAAACTCGATTATTATGGCAAGAAAACCACACTCCGTACGCAGGCAAATACAGTTGAAGAGTTCTTGAACGAACAGAATATTTCGACGGATAAAGAGAAGAACTGGGTATCGATGCCACTCGAACAGAAGCTGGCTAGCTCGAATGAGATTTCAATCTATCTTCAGGGCAAGCAGACGATTACGGTCGATGAGACAATTTCCTTTACGGAAAGAATTAATTATGATTATGACTTGGCTTGGGGTCAAGAAAAGATTACGCAACCTGGCCAAAACGGTCAGAAGACTGTAACTTACGAAATAGATATGCATGACGGCGTTGAAATCTCGCGCGAGTATGTTTCGGAAATTGTCACGCGCGAAGCGGTTGAACAGATTAAGACGATTGGCCGTAAGGCTACACTTCCACCAGGCTCGCATGAAGACTGGATGGCTGCTGCGGGCATTTCCTCGAGTGATTATGGCTATGTAAACTATATTATTAGTCATGAATCTGGTTGGCGTCCGTATGCTTCGAACGGTAGGTACTTTGGTTTGTATCAGACGAGTCAGGCTCGATTGATTGGCGACTGTGGCGATGGTTGGATGAATGATCCAGTCTGTCAGCTTCGTTCGGCGACGAATTACGCAACGGGACGTTACGGCTCATGGGCTGGCGCATATCAATTCTGGACATCACATAACTGGTGGTAAAAATATGGCATTACAAAATAAGAAATCATTAGGACAAAACTGGTTAAAAGATCGCGATATCTTGTTGGATATTGCGGATCTTGCAAGTGCTGAAGATACGGAGACTGTGCTCGAAATCGGCCCAGGCCTCGGCACGCTCACTTCGGCTCTCTTTAAATTTTTTGAGCAAGTTATTTCCGTCGAGTTGGACGATACGCTTGCGGCAAACTTGCCAAAATCTTTCCCAGGCAAGAACTTGCGCGTCGTGCATGAAGATATCTTGAATCTCGATATTTCTACACTAGATTTGCCAGAGAAATACGTTGTAGCGGGCAATATTCCTTACTATATTACTTCGCCAATTATTATGAAATTCTTGCATGAGGAGCATAAGCCGCGGAAGATTGTGTTCTTGATGCAGAAAGAAGTTGCCGAGCGCCTCTGCGCCGAGCAGGGAGACTACTCTGTGCTTGGCCTTACGGCTCAGATTTATGCTAAGACTACGGCTGGCCCAGTAATTGGACGCGAGTTTTTTACGCCGCCGCCAAAAGTTGATTCGCAAGTTGTGATTTTGGAGCCTTACGAGAAACCGCTCGCTGAGGAGTCAACGCTTGCGCTGATTCGCCTCGGTTTTTCAGCGCCACGCAAGAAATTGCTTGGTAATTTGACGGCTGGTTTGCAATTGCCACGCGAGCAACTCGAGCAGATTTTCAATGAAATCGACTTAGACTTGAATGTTCGTCCAGCTCAGCTCTCGATTGAGGACTGGAAAAAGCTCGAAGCGAAAATCAAACGCTAGAACTCCCCGTATCTGTAGCGATAATCCCTTAAAAAGTGATATAATATTTTTTATGAAAAAATACTATATCACCACAGCAATCCCATATGTCAACGGTAATCCGCATTTGGGCCACGTTATGGACTATATCCTGGCCGATGTGCTGAGGCGATATATGATTATGCGCGGCTCTGATGTTCGTTTCCAAGCTGGCACCGATGAGCATGGCAGCAAAATCTTTAAGAAGGCTGGCGAAGCTGGTATTCCTGTTCAGGAATATGTTGATAAAAATGCCGCACGCTTTCAAGACTTCATTCATGAACTTGGCGTAGAATATACTGACCACGTTCGCACGACTGACCCAGACCATATGCGCCGCTGTCAGGAGATTTGGCAGAAGCTCGGCGATCATATCTATAAAGATCGCTATGAAGGCTGGTACTGTGAAGGTTGTGAAGGCTATGTAACAGATAAGGAATATGACGAAAATGGTGGTATCTGCCCAGATCATCAGAAGCCTTACGTAAAACTTAGCGAAGATAACTACTATCTACGTATTGCGGATTTTAAGGACCAGATTCGTGAAGCTATCGAAAAAGACGAGATGAAAATCACGCCAAGCTTCCGCAAGAAGGAGTTCTTGAATCAGCTCAAAGATATGCCAGATGTTTCTATCTCTCGTCCAAAAGAGAAGGTTCAGTGGGGAATTCCAGTACCTGGCGACGAAGATCAGGTGATGTATGTCTGGATTGATGCGCTTTCGAACTATATTACGGTTCTTGGCTACCCAGATCAGGATATTTCAGATAGCTGGCCAGCAGATACTCAGGTTATTGGTAAGGATATCTTGCGCTTCCATGCTGGTATTTGGCCAACAATTCTCTTAGCGCTCGGTTTACCTTTGCCAAAGAACTTGTTAGTGCATGGCTTCGTGACAGTTGATGGCCAGAAGATGAGCAAGAGTATCGGTAACGTTGTTGACCCAGTGGATATTCTCGACAAGCATGGCCTCATGCCGCTTCGTTACTTTATTTCTCGTCACGGCTCAGCTACAGACGACGTAGACTTTACTTGGGATAAATACGAAGCTAGCTATAATGAGCTTGCGAACGATCTTGGTAACCTTGTCCAGCGCCTTTCTACGCTTTGTGGCAAGAATGGCGTAAAGTCTCTAAAGGTTCAGAAAGTTGAGTTTGCAGACTTTATTGAGCGCATGGATAAATATGAGTTTAATGCTGCCTTTGAGATTATCTGGGGTAAAATCCAGGATCTTAATAAGCGCATTGACGAAGAAAAGCCATGGTCGCTCGCGAAGACTGATCCAGAAAAAGCTGTTGAGGTTTTGACTAGCTTGTCTCAAGATTTGATTAATCTCTGTCCATATCTTGCAATCTTTATTCCAGATACTGCAGAGCAAATCGAGGCTGTCTTTACGGCCGAACAAATCGCCGCACCAAAGACTCCGCTCTTCCCGAAAAACTAGAAATAAGAAAATAAGCTCTCGTGAGAGGGCTTATTTTCTTGGTTTTGAAATGTTTGCTTCGCGACCGTATTCGGGCAAAACGATGTCCATTTTTTCGCCACGTTGATTATAAAGTGGAACGTTCAGCTGATCGGCTAGAGTGTTTGCGACGCAAGCCCCAATGCGAAGTCCCGTGAAACTGCCTGGGCCAGCAAAGTAATGAATCTCGGTGATATCTTGCCAATCCACACCGTTCTCTTTTAGTCTATCGTGAATATATGAAAGTAAATCGCGCGCTAAGTCTCGACCGGACTCCCATTCGTAATGTTTGTCGTCGAGGTCGAGGATTGTTGTGCTACTAGAAGTGTTTAGACTAAGCTTCATAGTTTTTCCTCGCTAATCTCGCGTGTATTCTCGTCGAGATTCTTGATTGTGATTTTAATGCGTTTTTCGGGTAGGATATCGCGGATGCTTTCGCCCCATTCAACAATCGTAATGGCGTTTTTGTCGGAAATTGCATCGAGTAAATCTTCAGACATAATTCCTGGGTCGCCTAAGCGATAGAAGTCGTAATGTACGAGACGGTATTTTTCGCCCTGGTATTCTTTGGAAATCGTGAAAGACGGGGATGTGACTGGCTCTTGAATCCCGAGGCCGGCCGCAATGCCACGCGTAAGGGTAGTTTTGCCTGCTCCGACATCGCCAAGAAGCTCCAAAACAACAGGCGCTTCAAGCGTCTGTCCCAGCTGCTTACCATATTCAATCATCTCGGCTTCGGAGTGAATTAACATGAGTATATTTTACCATTTTTTCGAGATTTTTCCAGTAAGGGTGGCCTAATGAAGAGTGGACGAAAGTCGAATTTTGTGCGCAATTTCAAGAAAAAGAATAAAGTCATTGGTAC
Source organism: Candidatus Nanosyncoccaceae bacterium (assembly GCA_045630145.1). GTDB lineage: Bacteria > Patescibacteriota > Saccharimonadia > Saccharimonadales > Saccharimonadaceae > UBA2834. Next base: position 1,116 of record JAZQSO010000054.1, on the reverse strand, counting down.
TAAGAAAAGCAATAGAGCTAGTTTATTATTGCTTTCGAGCGATATATAGCCGAATTTAAAAGAGCTTAGCTTCTTGATAATCCAAACATGCGAACCGAGCAAGGCTTTTGTGGCTAAAACTAGCAAGTCATTTAAGCCGGATATTGGCGCAAATAAAACACAAAGCAAGCTCAATAACATTATGAGTGGGATAGTTGACGGGATTAAAAGATTTGAGATTAGGCCAATAAGCGAGAAACTGCCAAAGGTATAAATACTAAGGGGTAGACAACAGAGCTGTGCGGCGGCGCTTTGGATAAAAGTACTGGCGATAAAACTAGGCTTTTCGGTTCCATAGAAAAATTCTTGCAACAATGGCGCAAGAAGGAGTAGTCCAGCAAAAGAAGCAAAAGATAATTGCCAAGCTATATCTAAAGCGTAGAGCGGATTAAGGGTTAGACTAATTGCCGCTGCGAAAAGCAAAAGTCTGGCAGGATGGAACTTTCTTCCGAAATACCAAACAAAAAGATTAAGCCCGCTAATTAATGCTGCGCGCAAAATGCTAGCACTGAGGCCTGTAACGGAAACAAAGACAATAATTGCGATAGCCGAAGCAAAAACTGCGCCAAAACGAGAAAGTTTTCCGAAGCTTTTCTTGGCTAGCTCGATAATGATGCCTAGATGGAATCCTGAAGCAACGACTACATGAGATAGACCAACGATTTTTAACTCAGTGCTTAGGTCTTCGCTCAGATAGGACTTGTCTCCTGTGAGGTAACCTAAGGCAAGGGCAAGCTCATCTTTGCTCTGGGCGCCAAAAAGCTGCTCCAATTTCTTGGAGAAGCGCGAACGTAATTGCTGAAAGAATGAGGGCGGATCGGGTTTTGAAATTTCTAATAATTCGGGACGAGAAAAGAATAAGGTGTATTTTTCGAAGCCGGCGCTGGGGGTCGCTCTTAGGGTTAGCTTGTCTCCTTGCTCGAGTGTATAATCCCCCTTTGGTAGAGAGATATATGCGGAGAATTGCTGCTTCTTGCTGTCGAGTAAAAGAGAGTTGCTTTCGAAACGCCAAGCATTATTTTTAATAGTTGGCGTGCTTGAAACTGTGACGACGACCTCGTGTTGTTTGCCTAAATA
>JAZQSO010000053.1:0-4683 GCA_045630145.1 Candidatus Nanosyncoccaceae bacterium | reverse complement strand
TAAAATCGCGTAGGTTGGTAGATTCTTGCTTCGCAGCGCGATTATTGATCGAGCAAGAAGCAAAAGCTGCCAAGATACACGATTATAACAACAAAAAATGCGGGTTCCGGCTGGACTTGAACCAGCGACACGCGGCTCTTCAGGCCGCTGCTCTACCAACTGAGCTACAGAACCATCAATACAAATATATTAACACACCTCTCAGATATTATCTAGTCTAACTTTTTAGATAGCGTCTTATCTGTTGTAATATAAACATCCGAGAGACAATAAGGTAAGCTTGCTTATCTTATTGACAGAGGATGTGCAATATTATACCGATAAGGTATAATATGTATTATGAAAAAATTTAATACGTCGCCGCTATCCGGCATGCAAGAACTCCTACCAACCGAGCAGGTCGTTTTTGACAAGCTCAAACAACAAATCAGCGACGTATATCATCATTACGGCTTCCAGAGCATCGAAACCCCTTTGATTGACCGTACTGAAATTCTTTTCGCCAAGGCTGGCGGTGACACCGAGAAGCAAATCTATCGTGTCATGAAGACAGCCGAGGCTGCTGATTCCGCAGACCAAGCTCTTCGCTTTGATCACACCGTGCCTCTCGCACGTTACGTTGTCGAGCACAACAACGATCTCGCTTTCCCATTCAGCGTCACGCAGATTAACCGCAACTTCCGCGGCGAACGTGCTCAGCGTGGCCGCTTCCGCGAATTCTATCAGTGCGACGCAGATATCATCGGCCGCGACAAGCTTCCAATCGCTTACGATGCACAGGTTATTTCCTGTATTTACGAAGCACTCAAAGCCTTCAAGCTGCCAAACATGCAAGTCCGCATCAGTAACCGCAAAGTGCTTTCTGGCTTTCTTAGCGCTCTCGAACTTAGCGAACAGAGCAGTGAGGTCTCAGAAATTATCGACCACATCGAGAAAGTTCCTCTAGACGTCACACGCGAGAAGCTTGCCAAGCTTAATATTTCCGAAGACAAGGTCGAGAAAATTATCAAATTCACCGAAATTAATGGCGATTACGCCACTGTCGAGCAGAGGCTCGGCGAAGTCCTCGGCGATCTTAGCCCAATCCGCGAAGGCCTCGACGAGCTCAAGACCGTCTTCGAATTGCTCAATGCTCAAGAGAGCCTCGACGACGTCGTTATCGATCTCATGATTATCCGTGGCCTCGATTACTACACCGGCACCGTCTTCGAAACTTTCGTTACTAATCACCGTGATCTCGGCAGCATCTCAAGCGGTGGCCGCTACGAAAACCTCGCCAGCAACTTCACAAACCAAAGCTTCCCAGGCGTTGGCGGCAGTATTGGTCTCACGCGTCTCTTCTTCGTCCTTAAAGAATGCGGTTTGCTTAACTTCGACGAAGAAAAGAAGCCTGTCGACATCTGTCTTCTTCCGCTCAGCGAAAATGAATTCAAATTCACCATGAAAGTTGCAGACAAACTGCGCAAGCAAGGCAAGACCGTAGACATCGATTTTGAGACCCGCAAGCTTGGTGCCCGCATGAACCGCGCCGCCAAAATCGCCGAAGCCGCCATCGTCATTGGCGACAGCGAAGCCGCTTCTGGCAACCTTGAGCTCAAAGACCTCAAAACCGGCGAAAAAACCACTATTAACCTCTAATAAATCAAAGTCAAGCAGAGAGCATTCCGCTTGACTTTTATGTATCTTTATTATAAGATAACGAAATCCGTTTTCCTAAAAAACGGCGCACAAATATGGTCACCCGTGCCAAAAAACGGTAGCGCATTTGCGCAGATAGGAGTTGCAAATATGACGCGCAAAACAGTCATCGTCAAGATGTGTCCATGTACAACCAACGCCAAAGAGTTAATCCGAAAGGCAAACGCCTTTAACTCCTCGGTAAAAATCGAACGAGACAAATATAGCGTCAACGCAAAGAGCCTCATCTCCTTCCTCAGCCTCAACATGAGAGCTGGCATGGAAGTCGACGTCGTCACAGACGGCAAAGACGAGAGAGTCGCGCTCGACACTATCTCTGCCATGATCGCCGGCTAATTCGTCCGCCGATCACACACGGCCCGCTAGTAAGCGGGCCCTTTTTATAGGTAATCACCTCAATCAATGTTAAAATAGAATACATAATGAGTATTCCTAAAGTATGGAACCGTAGTAATCGGATCCTCCTAAAAGAATTGACAAAAACGGATTTCAAACTCCGCTATCAAGGCTCCGTCCTTGGTTATATGTGGGCTTTGCTTCGCCCATTAATGATGTTCGCAATTATGTACATCGTTTTTGCAAGACTACTTAAAATCGGCAACGACATTCCTCACTACGCCGTCTATCTTCTTTGCGGAACGAGCATGTGGAGTTTCTTTACGGAATGTACGAGCCAGGGCATACAAGCTGTCGTTCAGCGTGGTGACCTCCTGAGAAAAATCTCATTCCCGAAATACATTGTAGTAGTTTCGAGCACACTCACCGCTGTAATTAACATGCTCATAAACTTGGTCGTAATTGTCGTTTTCGCACTTATTAATGGCGTTACTCCAAGCCTAAGCTGGCTATTAGTTCCACTTTCACTCATAGAGCTTTATATTTTATCGCTCGGCATCGCCTTACTACTCGGCGCAATCAACGTCAAATATCGCGACATTACCTCAATCTGGGACGTTCTCGTCCAAGCATTATTCTATGCCGTGCCTATTCTTTACCCAGTATCAATGGTTGCAACGACTAGCAATTTAGCCGCAAAACTCATTCTTCTTAATCCTATTGCACAGGCAATTCAGGATATTCGCTTCAATCTCATTACCGATCAAACCATTACTATTTGGAATTACTTAAACAATCCTTTTGCCATTTGTGTTCCTATCTTAATTGTTGTTTCCGTTTTCTCAATTGGAGCACTCGTGTTTAGAAGTAAATCCAGATTCTTTGCGGAGGAGGTTTAGTATGGCAAAGAAAGTCGGAACAAGAGAAGTTATTTATTCTGACGATAGCGATATTGCAATCTCAGTTAAAAACTTGCACAAAAATTTCCAATTACCTAACGAACATGCAAGTGGGCTAAAACAAGCGATCTTCAATCGCCTGCGCGGCATTAAGGGCTATACAGAACAAAGAGTCCTACGCGACATTAGCTTCGATATTAAAAAGGGCGAATTTATCGGCATTGTCGGTAGAAACGGTAGCGGTAAATCTACTCTCCTAAAAATTCTCGCTGGTATCTATTATCCAACCTCTGGTAAGGTCACAGTCAACGGCACACTTATTCCGTTTATTGAACTAGGCGTCGGCTTCAACCCAGAGCTTACCGGCCGCGAGAACGTTTATATGAACGGCGCTTTGCTCGGCTTCTCGAACGAAGAAATGTCTAAGATGTATAATGACATCTGGAAATTTGCCGAACTCGAAAAATTCCAAGATCAGAAGCTCAAGAACTACTCCAGCGGCATGCAAGTCCGTCTCGCATTCTCGATTGCGATTCGCGCAAGAGGCAACATCTTGTTGCTCGACGAAGTACTTGCGGTTGGTGATGCAGCCTTCCAAAAGAAATGCAACGATTACTTCGAAAAGCTCAAAAAGCAGAAACAAACCGTCATTCTCGTTACGCATTCTATGGAAAACGTTCGCAAGTTCTGCACTAGAGCAATCCTCATCAACGACGGCAAAATTCTAGAACAAGGCGACCCAGATAAAGTCGCAGACAAGTATCTAGAAATACTGAAATAGATTACCAAACATTAAACCTAAACCCGAAAGGAGAAGAATGAAAGTTATTAGTGTCTTCGGCACTAGGCCAGAAGCAATCAAGATGGCTCCTGTAGTAAAAGAGCTCGAAAAGACAGAAGGTATCGAATCTATCGTCTGCGTAACCGCACAGCATAGGCAAATGCTCGATCAGGTTCTTGAAGTATTCAAGATTACACCAGATTATGATCTAAATATTATGAAGCCAAATCAGACTCTCTCGCTCATTACAGCAGAAGTTATTCGTGGCATCGAAGAAGTCATTATTAAAGAAAAACCTGATGTCGTTCTCGTTCACGGCGATACAACCACCGCTATGGCTGCTAGCCTCGCTGCATTCTACCAGCAGGTTAAGGTCGGCCACGTTGAGGCTGGTCTTCGCACACACGACAAATACTCACCATTCCCAGAAGAAATTAACCGCCAGATTATTGATAGAATCGCAGATTATCTCTTCGCACCAACAGACAAGAGTAAAGAAAACATTACGAGCGAAGCTCTTAACAAGAATCAGAAGATTTATGTTACCGGTAATACCGCAATTGACGCTCTTAAGACTACCGTTACTGACGAATACTCCGATGAAAATCTCGATTGGGCAAAGGATAGCCGCTTAATTCTCGTTACAGCACATCGCCGCGAAAACTTGGGCGATCCAATGCGCAATATCTTTAACGCTATCAAGAAACTCGTCGAAGACCATCCAGATGCCAAAGTCATCTATCCAGTTCACTTAAATCCAAAGGTTCAGTCTTTGGCAAAGGAAATCCTTGGCGACAACGACAGAGTTCGCCTCATTGAGCCACTCGATGTTCTAGACTTCCACAACTACATGCACGCTGCATATATCATCATGTCAGATAGCGGCGGCATCCAGGAAGAAGCTCCAGCACTCGGTAAGCCAGTACTCGTACTACGCGACACTACCGAGCGCCCAGAAGGTATCGAGGC
>JAZQSO010000052.1:0-3610 GCA_045630145.1 Candidatus Nanosyncoccaceae bacterium | reverse complement strand
CCCTTAGATTTTTCTAAAGGATATTTCTTCTCGACTTCTTTCATCTTTTCTAGGACTACATCTTCTAGATTAACGCCGAGTTTGTGTGCGAGGTGGATGCAATAAATTACGACATCGGCCAGCTCTTTGCGAACTTCTTCTTCATTAAAACTGGAATCCCATTGGAAGCATTCGAGCAGCTCGCCCGCTTCGATTGAAATAGATTTTGCTAGGTTTTCTGGAGTATGAAATTGTTCCCAATCTCGCTCTTTTGCAAAATTTAGGACTACTTTACTAGCCTTTTCCATAATCTGATTGTAGCGCTAATAGATAGTCTTATCTAGCTTTTTGTATTCCTCGAACACCTCCAAGCACATCTCTCTATCTTTTTGCTCGAGCATCCCGCGCAGACTGCCATAATCCTCGCTCAGTAGCTTCTCGAACTTCTTGTCTCTAAAACCAATGCTCGCCGTATCTTCAACCGAGCAACCATAATAAACCTTCTGGATATTTGCCCAGAGAATCGCCGCGAGGCACATCGGGCAGGGCTCGGCAGTTGTATAAAGTTCGCAACCAGATAAATCGAAAGTCTCGAGCTTCCGCTCGGCTTCGCGAATAGCGGCTATCTCCCCATGGCAGGTCGAATCATTATTTTTTAAAACGCAGTTGTGATTCGACGCGATAACTTCGCCCTCCTTAACGACGACCGCGCCGAACGGGCCGCCATGTTTGCTTCTGATGCCAGCTCTCGCTTCGGCGACGGCGAGGCTCATAAATTCTTTTAGGTATGCCATTGTTTATATTTTACCTTATTGACTATATCTGTATTTATGTTATAATATATGCACTGGAGGTGATGCTTATGTTGAGTGTGAAACTCAAAATTCACGGAAATTGCGCCGACGGTATCGTGACCGACGGGCAGGAGATTATCTGGCGCGACGGCGATCCTGTGCCGCCACTATGTCTCGAATGCGCAGCTGCTATTATTCCGAAGTTGTACTGCGTGGCGCAAGGAAGCCCTACGATTGACGGTGGCTCGACCTTCAGAATCGAGTGCCCTGATCACCGTAATGGCGGCAAGCCCTTTGTGGTTATCGACGCAGAAATTTTGCAGAACTAACCGCCAAACTAAAAGCCACCCTCTCGCGGGGTGGCTCATTTTTATGCTTTCTTTAGACTTTCTAGAGTGGCCTCAATAATCTCCGTCACCTTCTTCGTGTCGTCCAAATCCTCAATCTGCCACGCCATCTTTGCGCCTTCGTAGGGAAGCGCCTCTGGCAAGTCAAACTCCGCATTTGTCTCGGTCTTCTTGATAAGAAATCGCCCGTCATAAAGGCCGCCAAACAGCATGCCATCCGCATAGAGCAGATATTCGCCCATCATCGGGCGGGAAGTAATATTTAGTGGCGTCTGGTCTAGCTTTTCTAGAACCTGGTTGAGTTGTTCTTTTGTGGTGGGCATACTAATCCTGCTTCCAACGCTTAAGGGTCGGGAAGACCTTCGTGCAATATTCCTTCATCTGCTCATTAGTCATGCCGGCCTGTTCGCCGAACTGAGCACACTTCTCGATATATTCTTCCATCGAGCACTTATCTATAAACTCGCCGTTCGCATAGCACCATTTGCAGTAATCTGAGTTTATACTGCCGTCCTTCTCGGTGGCATACATATCTTCTGAGGTTAGCGGCATTGCGCAGCTTTGGCAAATTTTTTGTTCCATGATTCTTGCTCCTTATGTCTTCTTTTATTTTAGCTTATGGAGAAAGCGTTAAAAATCTGATTTTTCGATTATTTTTAACGCAAAGTTTGAGCAATTCGATATCTCGCTTTAGATTTTAAAAGGCTTCAGAAAACCCAATTCTTACAACTATTGCTATAATTACTCCAAAGAGGAACCCAAAATGAAACAAATACTGCTTGCTACTACTAATCCTGGCAAAATTATGACCTTCAAGAAGATTCTCGCGCGCCTTGGTTACGAGGGGCTTTCCTTTGCCGATCTCGACCTGGATCTCAAAGAACCCGAAGAAACTCGGCTTACGGCTGAAGATATTGCGGCAGAGAAGGCTCTTGGTTATGCAAAGCAATACAAGGGCTTGCCAGTCCTTGCGCGCGACGACACTAACGATATTATCGGCGTGGTCGAGGAAGATGACCCGAAGAATCACAACAAGGCCTTCGTGGCGGCTCGCAAAGGCAAATATACGGACGAGCTCGGCGCTCAAGTTTTCGCCGAGGTCGCCCACAAATATGGCGGGGAAGTTCCGTGCCGCTTTAACTGGGGTTACGGCCTCGCTTGGTACGAAGGTGACGAAATCAAAGTTGTCCATACAATGGTCTCGACCGACCCGAAAGATATTAAAATTGTGGACGAGATTTCGCCTGTGCGTGTTCCGGGTTTCTGCTTCTCGCCGGTCATGAAAGTTAATATCGACGGCGAATGGAAGTTCGATTCCGAGCTCTCTGACGGAGATAACTGGAAGGCCTACTGGAATCTTCAGGCCGAAGGCATTAAGAAATTGCTCGATCAATTACCGGAATAAAAATAGCCCCGCATGGGGTTATTTTTCTTCAATCTCTTCCACTCTTTCCTTCAAGAATTCCAGCATCTTCTTTGCCGATTCTGAATCACTGCTGTTGACCCAATAAAAATTTTTGCTGGCGTTTGCGCCGTAGTCTTTCAGCTCGGCAAGCATATGCATTGGCGCGTTGTCGTCAAACCAGACGAAGGGTTCAGAATAATCTATCGCCTCGGATTTCGAGAAATGCCAATCCGTCGGCTGAACGCGCGCCTCAAGTTCGAACCTGAGCTTCTGTGAAATTCCGCCAATCTTCTGCACGGCAAAATTGGCTCCGCCGCGACAATAACTTGTAAGCCAATAGCAATAACAATTTTGGAGGCAGAACCACAAAAATTCCTCAATGTCTTCAACTGGCGAGGCGCAACCGCGCAAGACGCCGTCGACATCCAAATAGACATTTAGCATAACTTTACCGCCACTGCGAACCGATTGGTTTTATCTCCGGCGGAGTTCGAAGGGAAGTCTGGATTCGTAACGGTATCAATATCTGATCGCTCGATATTCTCCGCTTTTACGCCTGCGCGCACGAGCTGTTCCTCGGCGGCCTCGGCAAGCTTCGCATGATTCAGGGCGTAAATTTCAAAATTCTGCGCATGTGGCGTGAAATAAACTTGTAAATCTTCGGGGTTACAATTGTAATTATTCTTCAAATACTCAACGAATTTGCATGCCCCATCTTCTTCTAGGTTCTGGCGGCCAGAGTGTAATAAGCCCAAAATCCCCTGAGTCTGATCGTAAACTACAATTCCCAAACAATCCGCGAGTGGCAAGAGCAGGGCGAAATCTTTTTCTTTCGTAACGAGCCCGTCCGCTACAATTAAATCTGTCTCTGGTTTCTCGATTGTATGCTCTGGCAAAGTCTCCTCTGTAATCTCGTAATATTCTGAAAAACTTTTGCGGTCAATATAAGTTGTAAGGACGCGCGCCGTTTTATCTGCACTTGTCTTGAGCGCAATAGACAATTTGGACTGGTTTTCGAGAACTGTTTCAAACTCTGCATCGGAAAAAGCACGCATATTGCCATCCTCGAGCGTAGAAATCGCAAG
>JAZQSO010000051.1:0-5827 GCA_045630145.1 Candidatus Nanosyncoccaceae bacterium | reverse complement strand
CGAAATCTTCGTCTTCGCGAAAATCGTCAGAATTGCGCTCGCAATAATCATCACCACGGCCAAGCAGAAGATCATCCTCGTCATCGTGATTAAAGAAACGGTCGTCATTCAGCCAATTATCCGAGCGCTCCTCGATAAGCTCGGTCGAGTCATGATAATCCCACTGCGAAGTGCGATTAGCCTGGATTTCTTCTTGGCTTTCTTTCTTACCCATGCTTTTTATTTTAGTATCGTCTAGAGGATTTTTCAAAGCGTTGCGCTTCGTGCTTGTGCTTTGGCGCTTCGGATGTCGGACTTATAATAGAGCTATGACGAAAGGGGTTTTTGAGATAAAAAATCTGAAGGCTTCCACGGAGACGACAGAGCTTTTGCATGGGGTAAGTTTTTCTCTGCCTCAAGGCTCGACTACTCTTCTGACTGGCGCAAATGGCGCTGGCAAATCCACGCTTCTGAAAATTATTATGGGCATTTCACCCCTTAAAACCAGCGGCAAGATTCTGCTTTCTAACAAGGACATTTCAAAGAAAACCCCTGAGGAGCGCGCAAAGCTCGGCATTTTCTTGAGCTTCCAAGAGCCAGTCGCAATTCCAGGGCTTTCCGTTTCAGAGATGCTTCGCAGCAGCACTGAGGCGCTCGGTAAAAAGACAAGCTACATGGATTTCAAAGTGCGCTTGCAGGAGACTCTCGCACGGCTAGAGCTCAGTCCTTTCGCAGCCAATCGCGACATCAATGCAAGCTTCTCCGGTGGCGAGAAAAAGAAGCTCGAAATCCTTCAGTTACTCATGCTCGAGCCGAAGCTGATTTTGTTGGACGAAATCGATTCTGGTCTCGACGCAAAAGCAAGCGAATTAATCTCACGGATTCTCGCAGATTACCAAGAGAAAACCGGCGCAACGCTTTTGATCGTCAGCCACAATTTGCGTATTTTAAAACATCTAACCCCAACTCAAAAACTTGTCCTTGCAGACGGTTTCGTAGAGGTCGAATGAGCTACCGCGCCGCCGATGGATTGAGCGAAGAATTGATCCGCGACATTTCACGCCGCAAAAATGAGCCGGACTGGATGCTGGATTTTCGCTTGAAATCCCTGAAAATATACCACCAGATGCATATCCCTGGATGGGGTCCAGATTTGTCTGGGCTGGATATTGCACATATTTCAAACTACGTGAAGCCCGAAGGCAAGATGGTCTCAAGCTGGGACGAAGTACCAGCAGACATCCGCCAGAGCTTTGAGGATTTAGGAATTCCAGAGGCAGAGCGCGAGGGCTTGGCGGGTGTTGGCGCACAGTACGATTCTGAGCTGGTCTACCATAACATCAAAAACGAGGTTTCAAAGACTGGCGTAGTTTACCTCGGCATCGAGGAAGCCATGAATCATCCTGAATATGGAAAGATTTTTGCGGAGCATTTTATGAAGCTCGTGCCACCAGACGACCACAAGTTTGCCGCACTGCACGGCGCGCTCTGGTCGGGAGGATCTTTCGTTTATGTCCCAAAGGACGTTTCCGTAGAGTTTCCACTGCAATCTTATTACCGTTTCAATGCACCGGGAGCCGGCCAGTTTGAGCATACCTTAATTATCCTCGAAGAAGGAGCAGACTTACATTTTATCGAGGGTTGTTCTGCGCCAAAATACAACGTAGCAAATCTACATGCAGGTTGCGTAGAGATTTTTGTCGGCAAGAATGCGCATATCAAATATTCGACAGTCGAGAGCTGGTCTAAGAATATGTATAACCTAAACACGAAGCGCGCAATCGTAGAAGAAGGCGGCAAAGTCGAGTGGGTAACGGGGTCGTTCGGATCGCAAGTTTCGATGCTCTACCCGATGGGAATACTAAACGGACACGGCGCAGGTATGGAATATACTGGGGTCAGCTTGGCCGATACTGGGCAAGATTTAGATACGGGCGCAAAAGTCGTAATAACCGCGCCTGATTGCTATGCGCTAATCAATTCGAAGTCTATCGCAAAGGGGTCAGGCAAGAACACTTTTCGTAGCCTCGTAAAAGTGCTGGACTCCGCAAAGAATAGCCGGGTCTTTATGGATTGTAAATCACTCATCATGAATAGCGGCGCAAGAACCGATACAATTCCAGTTTTTGACGTGCGAACTCAGAGCGCCGACGTCGCACACGAAGCTAGTGTTGGCAGAATCTCCGAAGAGCAAATAAGTTACCTACGAACGCGCGGACTATCTGAAGATACGGCGAAAAGTTTAATCGTGCAAGGCTTTGCGGCGGATATCACGAAGGAATTACCAGTCGAATACGCTGTCGAGATGAACAATTATCTCAAACTTTCCGTGGAGAAAAACCTATGAGTTTGAAAGTTTTACGGCCAGAAGGGCCAATCCAAGACTCCTTTGCCTTGAAAGACGGGGAGAAAAGGCACCTGGTAATACTCCCCTCCATATCTAGCACCACCCAACTGAAGTTTAAACTCGACAAAGGCGCCTCTCTTAAAGTTCAGTATATAGTTACTGGCGGCAAGCATATCACCAATCTAGATTTCGAATTAGATAAGGGAGCAGAGTTGGTTTTTGATGGTGCAATTAGACTACAAGGAAATGACGACTTGGATTTTAATTACAAAGTAGTCCACCTTGGGGCTGGTTCTAAAAGCCACTTTAACCTAGTCGGCACACTCGATGATCAGGCGAAGAAAAGCAGCACAGAGACCATAGATTTCAAAGCTGGAGCGACAAATGCCGAAGGCAGCGAATGCGAGAGGATTACCCTGCTCAGTGATTCCATAAAGAACACTGCGCAACCGATTATTCTCTGCGACGAGGAAAATATGCATGGCACGCATAGTTTTAGTAGCAGCCACCTAGATCCCGAGGTCGTCAATTATCTGCGTACGCGCGGCGTCGACCTTGCCGCTGCTAAGAAAATTATTAGTCGCGAGCAGATTCGTAGAGTTGTAGAGCTCTGCAAAAACAAGGCTATAATAGAGGAAATACTAGAGGCACTACAATGAAAGATTATTTTCCTGAGCTAGATTTCCAGAGAAAGAAAAGCAATTTCTTTTATTTTGATAGCGCCGCTACAACTTTAAAGCCAGCTTCGGTTATTAATGCGATTTCCGAACACTATGGTAAATATAATGCCAATACTAGACGCGGTTTTTACCCTCTTGCCGTCGAGGCCGACAAAATTTGCGAAGATGTCCGCAAAAAAGTCCGTGACTTTATTGGAGCGAAACATATCACGGAGTGCATATTTACGCACGGAGCCACAGAGAGCTTAAATGTTTTAGCGCAGAGCATTACAAATTGCTTTCTAAAACCAGACGACGAAGTAATTGTTTCTCAACTCGAGCACCATAGCGGCTTACTGCCTTGGCGCGCGCTCGAAAAGACTAGCAAAATCAAAGTTAAGATTTTGCCCTGCTCGCTTGAGACGGGCGAGATTCAAGAAAAGGACCTTGAAGCACTCATTACTCCCCGAAGTCGCGTTTTAGTTTTGACACCAGAATCTAACGTTATTGGGCGCACAAAAAACTTCGCTCAACTTTTGGCCTTAGCCAAGAAGCATAATCTCATTACAGTTGCTGATTGTGCGCAGCAAGTCGCCCACCAGAAGCTAGAGCTCGCACAGAGCGATATAGATTTTGCAGCCTTCTCTGGGCATAAGATGTATGCCGAGATGGGAGCTGGCGTCCTGTATGGGCGCAAAGAATTGCTAGAACAGATGTCACCAGTACTTTATGGCGGCGAGATGGTCGAAGATGTCCAGAATAGCAGCGAGATTCAGCTCGCAGAACTGCCGTATCGCTTCGAGGCAGGCACCATCAATCTCGGCGGAATCGCTTCGCTCGGCGCTGCTATAGACTTTATGCAGGCCTACGATTTCGCACAGCTGGAAGCCCTATCGGAATACTTAAAGGCGAAACTCTCAGAAGTTCCCAGCCTTAAGATAATCGGTGACCCACAAGGAACAATTGTAAGCTTTCAGATTAAAGATATTCATCCGCACGATGTCGCGCAGATACTAGCGAGCGACGGAATTTGCGTGCGTGCCGGCTACCATTGCGCACAGCCTCTTCTCGAAGCGCTAGGCCCAGTCACGCGTGTGAGCTTAGGGGCTTACAATACTTCTGAAGATATCGACTATCTTGTAGCACGAATTGCAAGTGTTCGAAAAAGGATGGGCTATGAATAATTTTTACGATGAGATTATCCTGGATCATAATGCACATCCACAACATTTTGGTGAACTAAAAAATCCAGATTTACAGCTTAAAGCCCTAAATAGCAGCTGCGGAGACAAGTTCGAGATTCATTTACAAATCAAAGACAATATTATTACTAGTGCCAGTTTTACAGGGGTAGGCTGCGCAATCTCAAAAGCTTCCACAGATATCTTACTTAGCAAAATCGAAGGCAAAAGCCTGAAAGAAGCAAAGCAGCTTTGCGAGGTTTTCCTCGAGGCGGTTCGTAGTGGCAACTTCTCTGCTCTGTCTGGCGAAGAGTGCGCACTTGAGAATGTCAGCAAAATGCCAGCCCGCGTCAAATGCGCAACGCTAAGCTGGCAAACAGTTTTAAATAGTTAGTCTACAAGATCTGCATCGAGGACAATTTCAAGCGTGTAACCCGCGAATTTCTCCTGAGCCGCTTTCTTGATTTCTCCGAAACGCTCCTGACGGTTTTCCGTAGCAAAATCTAGAACAATATCACAGCTGATAGTTTTGTCAGTTTTGTCGAGATGGAAGCCATGTAATTCGATCACTTCTGGATAATTTTCGAGCAAAGCTTGCATCTGATGATATAAATCGCGCGTTTCTGCATCCTTAGTATTAATCGAATAGATACCGACAGAACTCATGACAACTTGATGCTTCTTGTAAACTTTGCGGCGAATTTCGCGCGTGAGGTCATCAATTTCTGGCGCCGTCATCGTGCTTGGAACCTCAATGTTTACCGAGGCGATGATTGTAGTTGGACCATAATCGTGAAGGATAAGATCATAGGCACCTTCAACATTTTCAATCGCATTGATTGTATTGCGAATACGCTTGGCAATACCCTGATCGGCACGTTCGCCGAGAAGTTGGCTAGTCGTTTCGCGAATCACGCCGTAGCCAGAGCGAATAATGAGGAAGCTAATAAAGAGAGCAAGATAAGGCTCGATATTAAGGTGCATAAAATGAAATGCACCAATCGCAATGAGCGTAGAACTAGAAATCAAGACATCAGAGAAAGCGTCTTTACCAGAGGCGATAAGCGTATCGGATTTTGCCTTTTTACCAGCAGCGAGATTGTAGAGCGTGAGAAAAATCTTTGTAACAATCGCACAGATTACAACAATGAGAGTCGTAAGACTATACTCTGGGTCAGTTGGCGCGATAATCTTTTTAACCGCTTCAATGCCCGCCGTAATACCAATGTAGCCAATAATACCACCCACAACGAGCGTGCCCATGTATTCACTACGACCATGACCTAGCGGATGCTTTTTATCTGGCGCACGGCGCGCAAAATACGAAGTTACAATTGTAATAATTGAAGACAAACAATCGCTCAAGCTGTTTGCCGCATCAGCAATAATAGCAATGGAGCCTGCCAAAAAGCCTGCTACGACCTTTAGAATCGCAAGGATAAGATTTAAAATAATACCAATAATCCCCGCACGAACAATAATGCGGTGGCGTTTGTCTGTTTTCATAGATAATTAATCTTTCTTTTTGAGATTGCGCGATCGTTTTCTATCAATGATATAGAGTGGGCGATTCTGCGCCTCAGAATAGATATGAGAGATATAGAGCGAAGTAATGCCCTGAGAGATGAGCACGAGACCAACAAGGAAGGATACAAACAAGC
>JAZQSO010000050.1:0-6188 GCA_045630145.1 Candidatus Nanosyncoccaceae bacterium | reverse complement strand
GCTAGCCTCGAGCCAGGCGAGAACTTCATTGTTCTAAAGTCTACAAGCTCAATCGATATTGCTCGCACGATTAGAATTCGCGTCGTTCGCATTGAGAGAACTAACAACAAGTTGGCAACTCTCACAGTGAACCCAGGTACGCTTAGCCCAAGCTTCAATGCTGATAGGGAAAACTACTCGGTAGCACTCACGAATGCGCAGACTTCGATTACGGTGAACGCAACCGCGCAGGATAATACTGCGACGGTTAGCGGCACCGGTACCTTCAGTAACTTGCCAGTTGGAAGAACGGATATTCCGATTGTAGTCACCAGCCAGAACGGCGATACGAAGACTTATACGGTTAGCGTAACGCGTGCGGCAAATGATGACCTGACAATCACGAATATCACGCCAAGCACTGGCGAAATGAATCCGGATGACGTATTTACTGGAAACAGCTACGAGCTCACAGTTGAGCCTGGCGTAAACGTTGTAAGCTTCGATATTACATTCAAGGAGCCTACAACAATTGCAACGGGCAACCGCAACGTTGTACTTACGAGCGATGACCAGACGATCACGGTAATTGCGACAGCCGAAACCGGCCGCACGAGAACCTTGAACTTCCATGTCACGCGCGGAATCGATGTGACGGGCGTTGAACTGGCAGAGCTTAGCGCAAACATTGTAGTAACGGATACTTACCAGATTCAGGCAAGTGTCTTGCCAGCGAAGGCGAACCAGGCGGTAACTTATACCTCTGCAGACCCAAGCATCGCTACAGTGGACGAGAACGGTCTTGTAACGGGCGTTAAAGCCGGTACAACAACGATTCGCGTTGCAAGCGTGGCTGACCCAGGCGTGAACTCCGACTTCACAATCGGTGTGATTGGAAACCGTATTATGAGCAATGACTTGGATGTCTATCACGATGATACTGATGATGTTGATTTTAGCTATGTGATTGGTAGCGAACCAGCGACTGAGTTGGCTGATTATCTCGAATTATTCGTCAACGAACCAGAATATTTGCATGTGTATTATAGTGCGGATAATGGAAATGGCGAGGTTGAGTTTGATGACGAGGTAATTGGTAGCTATATGGAGTTAGCGTTAGTGATTGATGGCCACGAATACGATCGGGTATTGATACTGGTTCGTGGTGATTTGGATGGCGATGGTTATATTACTGGTGCCGACAACGCCGCTTTAGCTAAAGCTATCGATAACGCTTCCTATACAGAGGCTATGAATCTAATTTCGGATGTCGACTTTGATGACTATCCAACTGGCGCAGACTATGCAAAGATAGCGAAATTCATTGATGGTGTTATTACCACCGTCAATGAATAGGGGGGGCTTGGTGCTAGATTGGCGGTTTGGGTTGTTAGGTGTATAAATGTACTCATTAAGTGGTTAACTGCCGCCTGCATAGGTGACAGGTGACCACTTTTTTGTTGGAATTATAAAGTTGCGACTTATCCTACAATAATTGCTTTTAGGGCTTTACATTGAAAAAAGTTTGTGCTTAAATAGAGGAAACAAGGTCAAAATAAAAACATTAAAAATGAAAACACAAAAGAGAGAGAAGAGTGTTTTTAATACTCTGTTGAAAGTGTTGATTGTCGCGATAGTGGCGGGTTTTTGTGTTTTTATAAAACAGCCTCAAAGTGCTTTTGCTGCAGATTATAATCATGCTTGTTCCGACCCGAATAATTGTTCAGATTTCTCTTTGCAAGTATATAGATGTCCTACGGCAGGTTGTGACGAAGATTTTGCGAATAGTATTGCTGGTGGAACTGCGAATAGTTATTTATTAGATTCTAGCTCTAGATTGGCTCCTGGCGATGCGCTTATGGTCGTAATAAAGCTTATACCGAAGTCGTATAGCGGTTTATGGCCAAGAACGGTTGTTAATACGGTTACGTATGATACTAATTATTTTGAAACTGTAAATACGTGTGGTAGGCGACGAAATGAATTTTGTTCATATACCGTATTGTCGGAGCTTCCGTCATATAAAGGCGTTTCGGATTATAAAACTACAATTACGAATGCCAATGCAGGTGCGGTCGTTGAGCAGATTCAGGCTAATGATGACTATTCTGAAGACATTAAAGATCCAGGTCTAATCGGCTTCTTTCAGCTGAACGCAAAGACAGGAATTGCGCCTGGTGCACAGACGACTTTGGGCTTTAATGATGCAACGCCGACAAATATGATTCTTTCGAATGTTGATACGAAGTTCCCATTCAAGAAAACTGATTACACTATAAATTTCGTTGGTAACTCAGCATCTACCGATGCGACCCTTAGCTCGCTTTCGGTTAAGAATAGCGACGATACGGTTACGTATCCTCTAACCCCGACAGTTGCTAATAATCCATATGCGACTCCACGTAATACTTTTTCGACAAAGGTTCCGAGCTCGGTTTCAAGCATTAACATCCATGCAACAGCAAATGACAATAATGCTCAGGACATTAAGCTATTTACAGGTGAAAAAACCGATACTGAGGTTGAAAATGATACAGATTCGAGCAAGTCTATTGTAACTGGTAGTACTGTTCCGATCGTCGGTATTGGCAACAAAACAGTTTCGACTGGTGAAAACAAGTTTACGATTGCAGTAACTTCTCAGTCCGGCAACATTCAGAACGAAATTATCTCGGTCTATAAGCTTTCTTCCGATGCAACCTTGGATACTCTTGGTGTGGATGGCAAAAGTTTCACGAGCAGCTTCGACGCAAATACGACTAGCTATACTATTAACGGAACTCTACCATATGCAACTAAGAATTTAAACATTGTTGCTACTGTTCATGCGACTGGTAAAGCAACTTTGACTGGTGACGGTGCATGGGCTTTAACGCCAGATACTACTGCAGCCAAAACTTATACGCGCGATATTATTGTTACTCCAGAGGAGTGTAGCTATACTTCTGATAATACGGAAGTTGTTCAGGGCGCAGTCTGTAATAAGAAAACTTATACCATTACCGCCAACCGCGCAGCAGCTAGTATTGATGCGAATTTAAAATCACTTTCGGCGAGTTACGTACATACTACTGGCTCGTCGGCGACTTCCGATGCATTGATAACGAGCTCTGAAGCGGGCAAGACAATCAATCTTGGTACTGGTACAGGCGTAGCTTACGGCGCAGACAAGATTACATTCACAGCTACAGCTAACCAAGCTGATGCTAAGAATATGACCATCAGTGTTAATGGTGGCGCAGAGCAGCCTATTACTACGAGCGGTTCGCCAATTTCGGGCACTGTCGATTGTCCTGTAAATGTTGGCAATAACACCTGTGTAATTAAGGTGACTGCCGAAGATGGTTCACATACGCAGACTTATACGATCAATGTCCATCGCCGTAGCGATGATGCCTCTTTGAAGACTTTTACGGTTAGTGCGGTACCAAATCCAAATAGTAATACGCTTCAGCCGGCGTTTCCGTCCAGCTCGAACGATACTTATAGTTTGCTCTATAACGAGAAAGCAGAAACCTTTGCGGTGACTGCGACCGTAAAAGATACGGACAAAACGCAAAGTATCTTAATGACTGGTCCGGGTGACGTATCAGGACAGAGTACGACCGGAAACACGCTAAGCCGAAACTTCAACACAAGTGGCAGCAGAACAGATGCTGACATGGTTACTGTCGTTGTAACCGCAGAAGATGGCAATACGAGGACTTACACCGTTAACCTCACGCGCGAAGCTTCGAACGATGCATCGCTCAAGGAAATCAAGGTAACCACCTCAAACGGTACAACCTCAAACACTCAAACTATCACACCGGTTGCAAACACTTACAGCTACGCAATCGACGTCGATCCGGATGTAGACACAATCACGGGAGTCACGGCGACGGCAACAAGCCAATATGGCTCGGTAAGTACAAGCGACATTAGCTACGACAGCACTTTACAATTCGGGACAGGCGATACAACTCACAACAAGATTACAGTGAAGGGTACGCCAGAAAGTGGAAACAAATCGCAATATAATATTACTGTTAACCGCAAGAAATACAGCATCGCGGGTGCAAGCAAGATTGAAGTCCGCTACGGCTCCGAAACTACATGGACAGAAGTCTCAGGCGTAAGTCCAAATGAAGATGGCACCTTCAATCTACGCGTAAAAGACGTAAATCCAGTGCCGAACAATATAAACGGTATGTCGATCCGGGTAACGGCAGCTGGCCCAGAAGCAATCATTTCGGGCGATGGCAATAAGTCGCTTACCGCAAACGAAACTAACGAATTTACGATTACAGTTGCAGCTCAGGATAACAGCGCAACTCGCACCTATAAATTGAGAGTCTGGCGCGATGGTAGCTCAAACGCAGAAATTACGGACGTAAAGATTCAGAAATCTGCTTCAGAAATCTATCAAGGTTCTATCCTAGGCGAAGATGAAAACGGCAAGACAGTATATACAGTTAATGTTCCTTACAGCGTAGATAAAGTTCTCGAAAACGAAGTTATTGTCACGATGGCAGATGGCTTCGCAAATCTCACGAGAGACGGTCAACATCCTCTCAATGCAGGTGAACCGGATGATTATCCATTCACAGTGACTGCGCAGAACGGCGATACGAAAGATTACATTCTTCGCATCACAAGGCAAAAAGATTCCGATACAACCGTAAACAACATTAAACTCTTGCTATCTGACGAATCTGAGGGCGCCTCGACCAGAACTTGGGTACCAGGAGTAAACGAAACAAGCCACACCTTTACAATTCCATACAACAAGAGCCAGTTCTACTTGAGAGCGGCGGCTCCAATGAGCGCAACAGTCTTGCATGATCCAGACAATGGATATGTCGATAGTGATGACCTTCTTACGATAGACAATAGTGGTACTTCGGTATATAAGATTAAGGTTATCTCGCAAGACCAACAAAACAATGTAGAATACACAATTACAGTTGTACGTGAACAATCCGCAGATGTCTCGCTCGAAGACTTGAATCTCACTTATACAAATGGTGATACTCAAGTTCAGGCGCAAACAATTAGCGGATTTACGCCAACCAAGAACTCTTACTATCTATCAGTTCCTGGCACGACTACGCAAATTACCATCGGAGCAGAACTCCACGACAAACGCGGTAAGTTCGTATCAACGAATAGCAATGCAAACTATAGCGCTACGGTCGACCTTGGTTACGACCTCAATCCAATTACCTTTGACGTAGTAGCAGAGAATGGCACGACGACGCAGACTTATACGATCAACGTAACGCGCCAACGCAAGACAAATCCGTACATTCAAAGCATTACAATCAATACGAAAGATTTGAGCGAATGGCTCGTTGATGGCCAGACTTATAGCGGTAATCAAGCAAATGATCCAAATGACTATGAATATACGCTTAAGAACTTCCCGAATAGCACCAGTTCATTAGCGATCAGTGCAGTAATGGTTGATGCGCCAACTTCTACGGAGCCAGGTGCAAGCTCAACACTCGCATCGAATAACCAAGCTCTTCCACAGAATGTTGGAATTAAAACGCTTCACTATGGCGGAGCGGCGAACCTTGACAATAAGATTGAAATCTACGGTATTGCACACGATGGCACAACAAAGCAGAAATATATCTTGCATGTCTATCGCGATCCAAGCTCAGACACGCGCGTATCCGAGGCGGATGATGCAGTTCAAGTTTACTGGGATGGCGCATGGCATAATGCTTCTTGGGTTCAGGGTGAAAAGGCCTATGTAATCACGGTTCCTAACTCAGTAGATAAGGTCAACAGTACGAATGTTCAGGCTAAACCAAAAGAAGCACCAACCAACGGTGCAGCCGGTACGGCCTCATACGACCCAGAAGTAACGCTTGTAACCGATGATGAAACTTACGGCAACGTAAATACCTATGGCTTTACGATTACGGCAGAGGATGGCACTACAAAGCATTACGACATGAAGATTACGAAGGAGAAGTCCGATAACGCATCTCTCGCTGAGCTTTATGTAGAAGACGACCATCACAATAGTATTGGTTCCTTCAATCCAAGCTTCGCACCTGGAAAAGATGCTTACATAGTAACTGTTGGCAAGAGCGTAGATGAAATCTATATCAATGCAGTTGCGGCCGAAGGCCATGCAAATATCAGTGGCAACGGTGGTCCATTCACGGTAGATGGTGTAGATGACGTATTCACAATCACGGTTATCCCAGAAAATG
>JAZQSO010000049.1:0-3234 GCA_045630145.1 Candidatus Nanosyncoccaceae bacterium | reverse complement strand
CCTAAAGTTTTCGTAGCCCGACATTCTCTTGTACATTTCATATACACCCGGTTTATGTACAGTGTCGTCGTCGCCCGTCTCTATGAAGCGTTCATCTTTGCGGAGAATCATCACAATTGCAAACCCCACTTCCGCAGATGTATTCGCCAACAATTCCTGTGAAGTTACGCCACCGCCTCTTTCTGCTTGCATTGCTTTTAGGGCTTCAGAACCCGTAGCCGTGTCGGCATCCCAGTGCGTGGCATCTTGCTTCGAAAATGCGCCTAACATTTCTGGAGACACGAAGCCGTTTTGCATCTGAGTGTCTAGATAACGATCCGAACCACCTTTAACGTAATCTTCCGCGTTAAAATCTTCGAGAATAAAATGCCCCTTGTTGTTCGGATCTTCAATAACCTGCGCACGATTATGAGCGTCTCGCTCCGAGCGAACTTTTTCCATCTCTTTCAAAATATCTAAAGGTCGCGACAAATCATGTCCAGTCGCCAAAGTAGCTTCCATCTGCATACGCCCTGCCGTTTCGAACATTTTTTGACGTGGATCATCTGAGGCGAACTCCGCCAGAGGATCAGCCCCGTCCGAAAGGCTTTTTTCGGCACTGCAAATATCAATCAAGAACTCTTTTAATCCTCTATTCCCAGAACGCATTGCCGTGCGCATCAAATCTGCCGATATTATTCTAGCCTGCTCATAACGCGTAGAAACTCTTAAGGTCGGCGTTCCTTCTTTTTGAATATCCCTGCCACCTTTCGAGATATCAAAATAAATTGCAGCACGTGCGAGCTTTTGGTAGGTTGGCATGTTTGGATTTTCGAAGAAGCGCGATATATCATCTAGATATTTTTCAGCAGTCGTAGCCCCAGTAGTATCTTCAGCTTCAGCAATCATAGCCCTTTCGAGTACAAATGGCGCAAATTTTCGCAATTCAGTCGATGATGATTCGCGCATTTGCTTCAATTGCCCAGCAAGCTCACCCTCTCGCTTTGTTAATTCCATAGCTTCTTGCAAACGCGTTTTTTCTTCCGGACTCAGTAAGGGCTCGATTTGCTTAAAGTCAAAACCAAAGCGGCGCTGAAGTTCTATTCCACACAAAACATCGCGTTCTCCTTTTTCCTGGCTAGCCAACACGGCGTCCGCAAAATCCATCAAACCGTAGTCAGCTCTACTTCCCCCGCCCTCTAGACTCTGAGCGCGAATCGCATCAGCAGCCTGTTCTTTCTTGGAGCTATATATTCCCAACAGTTCATCATCACTTCTTTCGCCATAGCATTTTCGCAAAACGCCAAGGAGCGCATCTTGATCTTTTCCTCCGTCCGATTGAGACTCGAAAGCGCGGACAAAATCGCCATCATTAAATTCGCCCGAATGTGCAAGCATATATTCAAAATCACCACTTTCTGCTATCGCTCTGCGAGATAATTGTATTTGCGAAACCTCTATCTTGCTGGAGCGGGGGATTTTACACAAGAGCCCAAGCTGCTCTTTCGTTAAACTGCCCTTCTCATTTTCTTGACCAAGATACTGAAGCAACACATCTCCACCCTGCTCAAATATTCCAGCAAAGTTAGGGAACAAGTCAAAACGCCTATTCTCTAAGCAAGTCTCCATCAATACTCGCGATTGTTCACCAAGCGATGCATCGTAGCTATTCATGCTTTTTATCGTTTGCAGGTATTGTAAAGTCAATTCATCATTTGCTCCGTCGCCCAACACGATCTGCTCGATAGCTTTCGCGCAACAATATTTAGCGATAACGCCCGGTCTATCTTTATATTGATCAAGTGGACTATTACTTGATTTCTCTAAAGCATCAATAGCCCACTTATGTACATCTGGCGATTCCGATTTTAAACCCGATTCTGCCAAGAAGCCTATTAGTCTGTAATCAGAATCACTCAGATTTTTAGCATCAAGCCCACCAGTACGTTCAAAAGATTTAATAATGCCATCCCGAAAAGATGGGTTACTTATGTTTCTATCAATCGCCGTAGAGTTGATACTCCATCGCATGCAGCTTCCCGAAACGGAAAGTAATTCGGTCGCCCGTTCGCGCTCCGCTTCATCCCCTGAATTCAACCCAGCCTCAATTATGGGCTGCCATTTTTCTATGAAAGCATCGATCGATTTTTTTGCAGCTTGTTTTTCTTCGTCAGTAGAATTCTCTTCTTGCAAAACATCAATGGAATGCGAAATATAATCCGCCATTTTATCCTCAAAAAGATCGCTATGCTCAAGCATAAAAACATCCTGACGATTATCCATGACTAATCGATCTAGAAATCCAGTCACCTCCGAGTTGCCGTCTTCCGTACCATATTTAGCATAGAGATGTTCTAAAGCCGCGCTCCTCCTCTGCTGACGGGTACTTGCTGGTATTTTTTGCGCAACATTCGGGCTAGGCTCCGAATTAGTTTCAGATGGTTCAAACTCTTGCTGTAGATAATTTATGAGTACTTGGTCAAAAGATTGCTCATTGGCAGCTTTTTCTGGAACTCCAGATTCAAGATTCGCAGCTCTCGTTTCAGCAAACGCCTGAGCTCCAGAATAATCAAAAATCGGATTGAGAGCATTTATGGCATACTGTTTTTTAGCTTCTAGTTTCTTTGGGTTATTTGCCAATTCGCCAGATGTTCCAATTTTCAAATCATTAATTGTCTCACCTAGCGCGATTAAATCGCCCACTTTAACTGTTTGAGTGTCTTCGAATCCCGGCACAGATACAACAGCTTCCGAAAGAGGCGCAAAAATCTTTGAGCCACCGCCGTCTCCGATCAGAATGGAGATATCTAGCGGATACTGGCCACTCTTTATGCGATCCTTTCCTTCCTGGAGCATCGCGTAAGCAAGAACACCTGACAATTCAGCCGGAGATAGCTGCTTAAAATCTTCATCTCCATATTCCAGTATCGAGGCAAGATAGTTTTGAGCCTCTTCGCTAAAAGCCTCTGAATCAGTTTCATTAAAGTGTTCATATAGCTGAGTGAGCGTTTGCTCGAAGGTTTCTGCGGGCGTCAGCTCTAGCTCGTGATTATCTTCAGTTTCTTGCGCGTCTTCGCTAAGGTTGCCGGCAGATTCTTCCTGCGCGTCTTCATCGGGGCCTTCTTCGGCCTGCGGAGTGTTCCAGCCTTTGACGTCCATGTTAGCCCATTTATCGGCCTCTGGATTTGTTGCGCTCTCGTTATTGGACGCATTTTCGTAGCGACGCGTATCAACCATTTACCTCATTTTAGCATA
>JAZQSO010000048.1:0-26895 GCA_045630145.1 Candidatus Nanosyncoccaceae bacterium | reverse complement strand
AGTTTTACCATTGAGTTGCAGATTGTAGAAATCTTTTGCGTAAACCGAAGGACTATGAACAGTTTTCAAATAGGTATCCGTGTTGATCTTTTGCTTCGTACTGCCCTGTTCGTAACGCTTCAAAATCTTACCAATCCAAGGCGAATGTTTTTCTGCACCAAACACTGCAGTTGTAAACCAAAAATGTGATTCCCAACAAGCAAAGGCCTTGTATTTTACAAGTTTTACAAGTGGCTTCAACAACTCAATGTCCGTATCAAGATAAATTCCACCTTCGTTGTAAACCGCATACATACGAATAATGTCTGCCGCAAAAGCCCACTGCCTTTCATCGAGCGCTTTCTTTACAAGTGGATACTTTGTAAGGTCGATATCCTTTTCCGTCCAACGGCGAAGCTTAAAATCCGGGTTGAGTTTTTGCCAACCTTCAATATATTTCTGATCTTCCTCCGGAAGAGGCTGATCACCAAGCCAAACATAGTGAATCGTCTTTGGAATCGACATATTATAGTAATTTTAGCAAGTTTTGGGGCTTTTGGGGTTTCTTGGTAAAATAGAGGTGATGAAAATTGCTATCTCGACGGATTTGTATTATCCGATGATTAATGGCGTTGCGCAGTTTACGCGCAATCTTGCAGCTGGCCTACATCAGCGTGGTCACGAAGTGGTTGTTTTGGCGCCAAGTCTAACAGGCGATTACGAAGTCGAACGCGACAAAGAATACGGCTTCCGTGTAGTACGCCTGAGTTCCCGCAAAATTTACTTCTACCCAGACCAGATTAACGATATTCCAGAGGCGAAGGAGTTTTTGGGTATCAAAATGCCACAGATGCTCTATCGCAATGGCTTACACGCTTCCCTAAACAGCGGCAACGAGATTAAGCATTTCTTGGACGGCTTTGAGCCAGATATTATTCATGATCAGACCCCTGGCCCACTCGCACTCTCGATTTTTCGCTATGCCAAGAAGCGCGGAATTCCACTAGTTTCGACAGACCACGCTTATCCAGACAATTTAACACAACAATTGCATCTACCACGTTTCGCAAAGAAGCCGATAAATGTTGTAATGAACAAGTATTTTGTGAGCTTTTTGAAGCGTAGCGAATACGGCACAATGCCAACCGAACAGGCGGTTTCAGATTTATTGCCAAAGCGTCGCAAGAAGTTTAAGGTGCCAGTCGAGGCGCTCAGCAATGGTATCGATTTGTCTCGTTTTACGCCTGGTAAAGCGCCGGCAGAAATCTATGAACGTTACAATATCCCAAAGAACAAGCCGATTGTTTTATATGTCGGACGCGTTGATCCAGAAAAGAGCCTGGAAGTGCTCGTAAAGGCCTTTAACCTTACTCTACTCAAGTGCCCAGAGGCACATTTGGTTGTCGTAGGTGATGGCGCATCACGCAACGAACTCGAGAAATTATCCGAGAGACTCGGCATCGAGAAACATACTCATTTCCTCGGTCGCGTAGTTGGCAACGATTTACCAATGCTATATCGCACGGGTAAACTCTTTTGTATTACTTCAAAGACCGAAACACAGAGCATTGTCGTAATGGAAGCAATGGCAAGCGGCTTACCAGTTGTAGCCGTACAAGCTGGCGCAATTCCAGAACTTGTGAAAAATAACAAGACTGGCTATCTCTGTCAGCAAGATGACCCCGTGGCAGTTTCGCGCGCAATCGTACGTGTACTCAAGAACGATTTGGCACGCCAGAAATTCTCCAAAACAGCGCTAGAAAATATCAAAAAGCACGATATTAGCTACACTTTGACGCGTTTTGAAGCGATTTACAAAGACGTTGTCGAACGTCACAAAAAGAATTAGTTTTGCGATTCAATAAAGTTATCGATAATATGCGCAACTTTTTGTGGGCACTCATAGTTAATGAGATGCCCCTTTTTCTTGATAACCTGCAGTTCCGCCTGATCACTCCCCTCAATTCGCGCACGAACATTACGCACTTTCGTAAGACGATCATGGTCGCCCATGAGATAGAGCGCCCTGCCACGCGCCGGCAGGACAGTTTGCTCGCGCATCGAAAGATAAATATCGTTCATGAGAGAAATTGTAGAAGTAAAATTGCCACAATGCTCAAAATGCATACGGTCGACATATTTTTGACGACGATGGTCGTAGCTCAAGGTGCGCGAAACAATAAACGAGACAAATTTACTACGCATAAAGTTATAGCGAGCGTGACCAGATAGAAGTTTAAGAAAGCCGCAAATTATAGTGACAGAAACATTGCTACGCTTTTGGCCTTTCGGGGTGCGAACAATTGGCGAAAGAAAAACCGTGCGCGGATCAGCTTCGCTTGGATAAATGCGCAAAAAATGCGAAGACACAATCGAGCCCATGGAATGACCAATGATAACTGGAGCCTGTTTAAGATTAAGCGATGCAATGTAGCTTTTAAGCCATTCGGCATAGCCGCGAAGACTTTGGTCTTCGAGTGCTACCTCTTCGCCATAGCCAGGCAAATCCGGGTTGTAGACTTTGTAGCCATAACCCTCGAGAGATTTAGCAATTTCTTCAAGGCCGTAATGATCGCCACGCAGGCCGTGAATTAAGATGATAGGCGGTTTAGTCATTTTTCTCTAAGTGTTTGAGCGCCCTCTTAATAGCAGGACGGTTAAAACCTTCAATTTCTTTATCACCAATAACAGTGAGCGGAACGGAGCTAATTGCGTAGCCAAGGGCTTTTTCGGCCTTTTTGCGGACCTTTTCGTCAGACAAATCGCGTTCATCAAAAGCAATGCCTTTTTCTTCTAGCCAGGCCATTAACGCATGGCAGTAGACACAGGTAGGTGTAGTATAAACCACAACATTAGCTTTACTCATTGAGGTTATTATAGCACTACCCGCGCCGATGCGCTCCCCTGTGGAGCTTCTGACCAATGAGGGCTGCCATAATCTCCTCCTTCTCTGTCATGGTCAGAAGATGCGATTTTTCCTTCAAAATATTTACCATTATTGGAATACTGCTATACACTCAAACAATTGTAATTATTTTTACACTTACTACAGTGCTCCAAAAAACATACACAGCCGGCACATAATCAAAAAGACGCCGCAAAGGGCGCCTTTTTATAGCGAAGCCAATACTTCTCGAGCCTCAGCAATGCTCTTCGTATGCATCAATTTATCACGAATCTCGGAAGCGCCCGGGAAGTTATTGATATAAATCTTATAGAAATGCTTGAGCGGCTCGTACGGAGTAATGCCATACTTCTCATACAAATCTAGATGATACTTCATGAGCTCGATCAATTCCTCACGCGTATGTTCGCGTGGTTCCTTCTCAAAGCAGAACGGATTATGGAAGACACCGCGACCAATCATCAAGCCGTCCGCACCCATTTCAATAAACTTCTGTCCATCAGCAGGACGTTCCAAATCGCCATTAATAATCAACTTGGTCTGCGGAGACAACTCGTCACGCAATTTAATTACTTCTGGAACCAATTCATAATGCGCGCCAACCTTAGACATCTCCTTCTTCGTACGGAAATGCACCGTCAAAGCATCTGGATGCTCATTCAAAATCGTCGAAAGCCAATCCTTCCATTCTTCAACATAAGTATAGCCAAGGCGAGTCTTCACCGAAGTTGCGAGACCGGCCATCTTAGTCGAGCGGATAATCTCGACCGCGCGAGCAGGCGTACGAATCAAGCCAGAGCCGCCACCAGTCGCAACGACATGACGATCCGGGCAGCCCATATTAATATCCACCGCTTGAAAACCGAGCTGCTTCAATCCCTGAGCAGTCTCTAAGAACATCTCTGGCTGCGTGCCCCAAATCTGAGCTACAAGTGGCTTCTCGTCAACCTCATAACGCAAGCGCTCAAGCGCATTCGGGCGCCCCTTCTCGCTGACATAGCTATTCACGTTTGTGAATTCGGTATAGAAAATGTCTGGCCTAGCCGCTTTGGCGACAACTTGGCGAAAAGCAATATCAGTCACGCCTTCCATCGGCGCTAAAATCGTAAAACCTGGTTTAAATTGTCCCCAAAAGTCCATAATCTATATATTATACCATATTTCAGGCATAAGGTAAATAGCACTAGCGGTTCTAGGCGGCCGCAACATTGAGGCGACGAGTCGGATCGGTCTCGCAAGCGCGCAAGATAGCGAGCATTCCATCGTCATTTATAATATCGTCATCTTCAATAGTGTAGCTTGGATCTTCTTTGTGGACTGCCGGCGTTGGGTAGTAATCGGTTGGGTCGTAAGCGAGATAGAAGTTGTAGAAATCTATCGTATCCTCAATGGCAATAACATTCTGCTTTGTGAGGCCACTGAAGCGCGCGAGAATACCTTCAACGGAATTATCTAGAGGGTATTTCTCGTAATACTCATCCAAGAAAATCGAGACAGCAGATTTTTCAACCAAGCCCATGCTTTCCGCGAGACGTTGATCCTCAATATAGCGCGAGTAAGTCTTAACCTCATCATAGCTCGGATCACTACCAATAGTTTCGCTTCTTTCAGAATCAGCGTTACCGTCCTCATTCATAACGCAGTTTGCACCAGAAACATAGCCATAGTTGTTAAGAACACTCTGGTTAGACAAAATCGAGAGACCGTCACCGATAATTGGGATCGCGCCCACTACACCTTCTGCGACGGTGCCCAACTGATCAAGATCAATCGCACTAGCAATGTTCTGATCTGGAACGCCCAGTGGCGAGGTGCGCTGTCCGCAGTAAGTAATGAATTTCGCAAGATTACTACTATTGCTCATTTTAATCTTAGGGTTTTCGACGCTATCAATATCCGTGCCCTCTTCAAAGTTGTCCGAATCATAGCTAGCAACCTTTTTCACGATGTTGTATGGAGAGTTTTCATCCGACTCGAGGTCATAATCGTCAGGATTATTGCTATCGACTGAGCTGTCTAGTTCGATAGTCGTAAAGTCGGTCGTCACATATGGATTACAATATGCATCCGCCAAGACGCCCATAGAAGTTAATTCTGGACAGTTATCTTCCGTTTGTTTCTTAGCCACATTTACTTTATCTTGCACCGAGATTGCGCTCGCGGTCGGGAGTAAGCTCCTAGCAGAATTACCAATAACCTTACCAAAGTTGCCTACAGCGCTGCCCAAAGAATCGGCTTGCAAAACAACAGGTGTCATTGCTATTGCTAGCTGGCCAGCAAATGTATTTGCGGAAGTATAATCAAACGGACTCCTAGCCAACCTATCAGTCTTCGCCTCTTCTTGATTTATCATTTCCTGATGAGTCAAAGCCGCCATGTATCCCTTCTCATTCGCGATTAAGCCGCCGCCACCCTGATGGTTACGCGAAAGATATGCGCTACCGCCAGACATGACCGCATTACCCAGATCTTCACCCAAGAACTCCGTCGCAAGCTTACGCGTAAAGATATTCGCAACAATTGGCGCCAAATAGCCAATCAACATCGAAACAGCAATACCAATAGCTGCGCTTACAGCAATCTTAAATAGCTTCCATGCCGCTTCCTGTGCGATTGCTGCTACAGTAGTAGTACCAAAAGTAAACAAGCCAGCAATACCTTCAATCAACGAAGCCACATCAATCGCCAAGTCGATTGCCGCCATAACAGAGTCCATAACCAAGCAAGTTCTATATGACATAATAGCCGTAGAAGCGAGGTCGACTGTGCTTGTCGTAAACTTCGCAATTGCGCTTGTAACCTTGTTAATATTATCGCTACCAAAGCTCATTTTGCCGGCAATTTCGCCACTTACAGAATCGATGGCGTTCTGTGCGGCTTTATTCGGCACGAAGCTCGCGACACTCTCATCATTTGCGTCTATCGGATCGCCCGTAAATAAGCTTGAGAGACCTTCGGACTGGACCGCCGAACGTGGCTCCGTAGCTTCGGTTTTGTAATCCATACTCGCGTCATCATCGCCAACCGATATAGTGCTCTCATCGACAACCTCTTTTTCCTCCGAAGCCTGCTCGACAAGCGAACGACCAATAGCATTGATTGGCGAGCTAGCCGCATCACCGGCGCGAGCCTTATCAATACCCTCGAACATTTCCTGAGCAGTAGCAACAACCTGCGCAAGCTGTGCTGCAGCCAAAATAAGCTTTAGGGCGGTATATGCCTTGGTAATACCACAGCCAATCGTTGTTAGAGAGCCAACAACATCCTTAACGGCACCCAGCTTGTCCGCTACACCTTTCGCCTTTTGCCCTTTTACGCCTGTTTCAGTAGTTCCACCGTCAGCCTCGACTTTGCCCTCGGTTTTCGTGATTTTTTTACCGTCAGCATCAACTTCGCCGGTATCCACCTCCTCAGTAGTCGCCTTCGATTTCTTTGTCGTGATATCTTCTCCATTCGTCGAAGCATCCACATCGTGCGCCATCTTTTTCATGCCATCCGACCCATCGGGATCATTCTTAGCATCGTAGTCCGCAAACCGGTTTTTCGAAATATTAAAGCGTTTCAGAAGCTTATCAAAAACGCCATCTTTAAACTCTTCAACTGAAGTCTTCCAGGTTCTCGTACCGTTCGAGTACGCTTTTCGGAATTCTGGATTTGCATCAAATTCGGTCTTAAACTCGCCAACCGTCATCTTTTTCGTGACGCCATCGGCATTCGTAAAAATCATTTTGCCTGCATCAGGCGTACCCTTCTTGCCGAAGCTAATACCGTTAGCGGCAAGTTTTTTCTTCATCTTGCCAGTAGGCGCGAATTTTTCTTTGCCAAAAACGTTTTTCTTCGTAATAGCAGAACCATCTAGTGCGTTATTTGTATTTTTGGCAATCGAGCGCATTAAACCCTTAGAACGGGTATTCGTGCTGATATTGATAGAGTCAAAAGAATCATTGATCTTATCGAGCATCGTGAACGGCAAGGAGGCCTGCGTCATATACATACCGCCACCACCAAAAAGGAGCGAGATAATAATAGACATGAGCGGACCTTTTTTCTTCAAAAAGCCACCACTAACCTTGTTGTCGCCAGACGATTGACCGGATTCACTGCCGGCCTTCTGACCAACCTTATTCTTGAAGCTTTGCGCAGTCGTGCTCGCATCACTCGAAACGTTGTTCTCGCCAGAGTTCGCATCTAGCCCACTCGTAGAAGCCGCATTGCCAGCATTATTCTCAGCATTGCGGAGGTTCATTGTAATCTTCGAGCGGCGATCTTCTGGAGACTCGCCATTTGGCGTCATAGCCTGGCTGGTAAAATCTGAGCGCATACTGTTATTAACGCTCTGCATAATCTGTCGGTAGCCAAGACTTTGCGGCTGCGGAAGTTCGTCCTCTGATGCTCCACCAGAGGTCATTACAATATTTGGCCCATCATCCTGAAGAGCCGCAGATCCGTCTGTCCTTCCCGCCATTTGTATATTATTTTAGCACAAGCGCAATACTTTTATGCGGCGATTACATCACTGCAAAGTTGCGCTGATAGTAGTTTAGACTCGAGTTGTTTTCGTAGACTACGGCCAAGACACCATCGTCTTCTACCATGCGCTGATCCTCGATCGTATAGTCTGGGTCTTCCTTGTGAACTGCAGGGGTAGGATAGTAATCAGTTGGGTCGTAATGCGCAATAAAGTCCATAACCTCAATGCCCGCCATAATGGAATCGAAGGTTTCTGTGGACATGCCAGCCATGCGCGCAAGCACACCCTTCGTAGAATTATCCTGTGGATGCTTCTCGTAATATTCATCAAGGAAAACAGACACAGCAGATTCTTCTACAACCCCCATAGATTCCGCGAGGCGCTGGTCTTCCATGTAGCGCGAATAGTTCTTGACTTCGTCGTAATCTATTGCGTCGGCATAATCCAAATCTTCATGAATTACACAGTTCGAACCATCAATCCAACCAAAGTGATCAATGATTTCATCACCGCTATGCGCATCACGCCAGTCGCTCACGAGGTCAACCATACCCCAGATATCATTCTTTTGCGTATCGTAACGTCCAGCGATATTTTCGTCCGCATAGCCAAAGGCCGAGTCGCGATTACTACAATACAAGATATAGTCCGCAAGGTCAGATTCTTCCTTAATCTTAGGATTTTCCGTGTCGTCAATATTATCCTCAAAATTCGACTGCCCAACATTCTGGATTACCTTGTAAGGCGTATTTTCCGCAGTCTCAATTTGCTCATCCTCAGCATCATCCGTGAACATCGTATCAAAGTCCGTCACGATATACGGATTACAGAATTCATCGCCAACAACACCAATTGCATCGAGGTTTTCGCAGTTCTCTTCCGTCCAATCTTCTGCATAGTCTGCCTTCTTAGCAGCATCATAAGCACTTGCAGTTGGCAAAAATACGCTAGCAGAATTTCTCACCGTGCTTCCAAATTTGCCCACTGTATCAAGGAGCGAATCAGACTGCCAGAGCACCGGCGTCAATGTAGCCGCAAGTTGGCCCGCAAAGGTGTTTTGCGAAGTAATATCGAACGGACTGCGTGCGAGGCGATCACTCTTAGCTTCTTCGGCATTAACGGCATCCTGCTGAATCAGCATCGCCATATAACCCTCTTTGTCCGCCAGAAGCCCGCCACTACCTCGGTGATTATCCGCCATAATCGAATGCGAACCTGACATAATTGCGTTACCAAAATCTTCGCCAAAGAATTCCGTCACAGCCTTACGCTTGAGCATATTCACAAGGAAGGTCGCAATATGCGAAGCCGCCCATGACGCCACAAGTGCGCCTATCATGCTTACCGCCATTTTTATTGCCGCCTTAATTGCTTTCTTCGTACTCTCGCCCGTAAAGAAACCAACAACAGCGCCAATAATACCACCGACAGCGCCGCAAATTGGTGCAGCTCCCGCCAAAATAACCGTACCCGCACAAATACCTGCACCAATACCCGCACCAGCAGATGCACCAGCAGCCGCTGCTTCTATCGAGGCGATCAATGCCATCACGTCAAAGCCAAGCATGGCATAAGCAAGCGACATGCGCGCTACCTGGCAAGCATAGAATGAGCTGGCCTTTAAAGCCGCGTCAGTAAGGAAGCTTGTTGTATCAAAATTTTCCAAAAGGTCGCCAAGAATACCAAGATTGTCTTCAACCTCATCCTCGATTTCCTGGAATTTACCTTTTAAGACATTTTCAGAGTTAAACGATCTAATAGATTCATCTGCCTCGGCTACTGGGTCACCCGTAAAGAGCTTAGACATGCCTTCAGATTGTATCGCCGAGCGCGGAGCAGTTTCGTTGCTGTCAAACTCTTCGTGCGTAGTGTATTCGTAATAGCCATAATCATCGTTCTCTTCTGTCTCTTCATAATCACTTTCCGCACTAAACTTGCTCGTGTAGCGCCTTTCAGAGCTTTGCTCGACTAGAGCGCGTCCCAGAGCATTAACAGGCGAACTCGCCGCATCGCCGGCACGCGCCTGGTCCACACCAGACATGAAAAGCATGGCGATTTTAACCACCTGATAGAGCTGATAAGCCTGCGCAATAAGCGTGGCGCCAGTCATAATTGTCGGAACAATACAAACAACCTGCGTAATCTGGAATGCCTTCTTGAGCGAAGCACTCATCTTAGCAGAGATGCCCGCCGCCTTCGATTTGCCCTTCTCAACTTCGTCGGCCGGAGAAGTCGGGTCAGCATCGTCAGGATCATCTTTGAGCATACCCTCGTCATCGTTCTCGCCACCAGAGGCGCGCGTATTGTTCGCGCCATCATCAAAAGTCTTTTCGACCTCGTTCGCTAATCCTTTTCGCGCTTTTTCTCCCGTCGGATCAGACTTCGCATCATAGCCATCCAGAGCTCGTTTTTTGAGCCCAAACTTGGTCATGATTTTTTGGAACCCTTTATCTAGGAAGTTAGTCACGGACGTTTTCCAAGGATGCGCCGCCGCATCATAAGATTTCCGTATCTCCGAGTTAGTCTTGTAGGCACCCTCAAATTCGGCCGGAGTATAGAGCTTCGTCTGGCCGTTTTTATCCGTGAACTCCAGCTTACCAACATTTGGATTGTTTTTATCTGTAATAATATTGAGGTTATTCGCCTTCATGCGTTTGCGCATCTTCTTCGAGACACTAAACTTCTGCTTACCAAAAACGTTTTTCTTCGTAGCACCACTACTAACGTCGACATTTTTAGCATTTTTTGCCATAAGGCGCGTAAAGACGCCTGAGCGTTTATTAACGGAGATATCCTGAGAATCGAAGCTGTCGTTGAGCTTATCGAGAATAGTGAACGGGAGCGAGGCCTGAGTCATATACATACCACCACCACCAAAAAGCAACGAAATAATAATCGTCATAAGTGGGCCCTTTTTCTTCAAGAATCCCGCTTTTGCTTTCTGATTATCGGCGTTTTCTTGAGCCTTCTTTGCGCCAACATTATTTACGAAGTCGCTATTTACTTCATTTTCGCCAGTTTGCGCATCGAGACCAAACGAAGAATCAAGTCCGCTGGCAGTTTTTTCTGCATCGCGCAGGGCATCGCTACCGCCACGGGATGTCTTGCCTTTAACTGCGCTACCACGCTTACGGAAGATGCTCGGGAAGAAATTTGGGCGCATGCTTTCTCTAGCGCTCTCGAGTGGCGTTTCGTAATTATCGTTTTCTGGAGCAGCATTTGCTGCAACTGCTTGATTCGCAACTGGCTGGGCTTGACGCTGTGGTGGCTCGGCAATAAGCGCGTCATCGCTAAAGCTTGGGCCGCGTTCGGTCACCTTAACGCCACCACCATTTTGGCCAGGAACACGAACAAGATTCGTAGCTTTCCCCTGGTTTTGTACTACCTGATCGCCCGTTTTAGCTGGCGCAGAAAATTCGGCGGTCCTAGAACCACTTGGCATAGCGCCCGCAGCTGGAGCTTGTTTTGAAGATGGAGTATTCGGAATGTAGTCTGAAACCGCGAGCGGATCCGCCGTTAAGCCAGTAAAGTTCGGTGCAGCTTGTTGACTTTGACTTTGACTCTGACTTTGACTTTGACTTTGGCTTATTTCGGCCTGTTGTTGATCGTAAGAAATTTGCTGCTGAGCTTGGTCGATTTTAATATCAAAATTTCTTTGTTCAGCCTCATTCAGTTTTTCGGCTTTTGCCGTTTGGGCTTTTTGGCGACGCTCATTGTAACCCGACATGCTGTCTTGGGTTTGCCTAGAGTCCATCGGAGAAGCATTACGACCAGCGAGATCATTACTGCTTCCTTGGTTTGCGATATTTTCAGGATGCTCTTCGCGCTCGTAGGCACGAGAACCGACAGTGTTTACGGGGCGCTGGATATTAATCGTCTGGCGTTTTTGTTCGCGCTCAACATTTTGAGCTGCAAATTTCTGCTCAGCCCTTTTGAATGCCGCATCATCATTCGTGCGATTATGCTCATCCTGACGGATTTTGCCTGCACTAGACGGTATTTTGCCTCCACCTGCCATTTTTACTATTTTAGCATAAACGGGACTAATGCGGGCGTATGTCTTATACTATATAGAGATACTTATGAAAAAACAGGATACTCCATTAATATCAGTTGTTATTCCCGTTTACAACACGGGTAAATCTTGTGTTGAATTATTAAAAGTCCTTCTCGCTTCGACTTATAAAAACATCGAGATCATCTGCGTAGATGATGGTTCTAAAGACGATACTCTAAATCTCCTACAAGAATTTGCAAAAAAACATCCAAATATTAAAGTTTTCAATCAGAAAAATGCTGGTCCTTCCGCCGCCAGAAATACCGGTATCAGGCACGCCCTTGGGCAGTATGTCATTTTCGTCGACTCGGACGATATGGTCAAGCCAGAATTTTTGAGCGAGTTATACAAGGCATACTCTAACGACACTGTTTTAGCCTGTATTTCTCTGCTTTATAATAGGCTCGCCATCGGAGAATCTTATCCTATCTACACCAAGCGCATTCGTAAGCACAAGCCATCCGAGTCGCTCAAATCATATGTTCTCTATCTCCTTAGACACGATGGCAGACTCTATGGCGTCATCAATAAGCTTTTCCGCCTAGATATTATTCGCGACAACAACCTTCAATTCGATACTACGATTCGTTTTGCTGAAGACACTAATTTTGTCTTGGACTACATCGACGTCGCAACGAATTATTACAAGAAATCTTATAACATTGGTTTCGTTTATAAGCCTCTTTATATCTACAACTACGGCACCGAGACTAGTACTGTTGCCAAGTCTTCATTAAGTTGGGATGGTTGGCAGAAGAGCTTCGAAAAACTTCGCGCATGGGCTAGCACCGAAAAGAATTTCACATCCCGCTCTAGACTCTTCTTGGTTTGGTTACGTTGGAAGATTTCGCACGCGCTCAACGTGCAACGTGCCAATATACCAAAAAAGGAGAAGCTAAAGTACGCTGGACGCCTCGAACTTCTCCTTGCAAAGGCATTACTTTTGGTTAGGAAATAATTTACTTCTTTTCGTTTGCCAAGAAATTGAGTGTATCTTTCATGGCATCATCAACGGTCAGCTCTGTTTGCCAGTTTAGCTCAGCTTTAGCCTTGGCTGGATTAGCCCAGAACTCTGGAAGGTCGCCATCGCGACGTGCAACTACTTCATATGGCAATTCTTTTCCGCTAGCCTTATTGAAAGCGGCGATTACTTCCATGACAGAATTAGGTTCGCCAGAACCGAGATTAAAGACAGAAACACCCTTCTTCATATGGCCAAGCATCGCCATGTGGCCTTTTGCGAGATCCACAACATGAATATAGTCGCGGCGACAGGTTCCGTCCTTAGTCGGATAATCGTTACCATAAACGCCAAGTTTCTCGCGCTGACCACGCGCAACCTGCATTACGATAGGCATGAGGTTGTTTGGGATACCATTTGGATCCTCGCCAAGCAAGCCAGATGGATGAGCTCCGATAGGATTAAAGTAGCGCAAGAGGGCAGCCTCAAATTCTGGATCAGCCACACAGACGTCCTTCAAGATCTCTTCAATAAAATACTTTGTGCGACCATAAGGATTCGAAAGCTCGCCGCCGGTCTTCATCGTTTCGACATATTCTGGGCTTTCCTGAACGCCATAAACCGTTGCGGAGCTAGAGAAGATAATCTTCTTTACGCCGGTTTCCTTCATACATTCAAGAAGATTCACCGTGCCCGTAACGTTATTCTTGTAATACTCAAGAGGCTTTTGAACAGATTCGCCAACCGCCTTAAGACCAGCAAAATGAATCACGGCATCAAAGTTGCCATCCTTAAAGACTTCAAGCATGCCGTCTTTGTCTAGAAGGTCAACCTGATAAAACTTCGGCTTCTTGCCGGCAATCTTCTCAATCTTATCTAGGACTTCAATTTTACTATTAAAGAGATTGTCTAAAATCTCGACTTCATAACCAGCCTGAATAAGCTCAACAACCGTGTGCGAACCGATGTATCCCGTACCACCCGTAACCAAAATCTTTTCCATATTATTTGCATATTATAAAACATTTTGCGCTTTTTGTCATCCCCCGCACAGCTGGAGTATAGATGCTATAATATCCTTAGTATGAAAGTCGCCCTAGTTTGCGATTGGCTAACGGTTCCGGGAGGGGCAGAGAAGGTT
The DNA here is from genome assembly GCA_045630145.1 of Candidatus Nanosyncoccaceae bacterium. Taxonomy (GTDB): domain Bacteria; phylum Patescibacteriota; class Saccharimonadia; order Saccharimonadales; family Saccharimonadaceae; genus UBA2834. The sequence goes on along the minus strand of JAZQSO010000048.1, from coordinate 13,381 downwards.
CTGCTTGCCGTTCATCAGATGTTTCCTGATGCGCCAATTTACACCTCTAAATACGACAAGAAAGGTATCGACTGGTTTTCTGATGCCGACGTGCGAACGGGCTGGCTCCAGATCTTCCCTAGTAAATTGCGTCGCTTGATTGCCCCGCTCCGCCAGATTTATTTCAACCATCTCGACCTTTCAAAATATGACTTGATTATCTCTGTTACAGGCGCAGAAGCCAAAAGCATTAAAAAGGGCAACGCTACCCATATCTGTTATTGCCATGTGCCTACCCAGTATTACTGGCAAATGTACGACGATTATATCAAGAATCCTGGCTTCGGCTTCCTTAATCCCCTTGCCCGCCTCGGTCTCAAGCTCGGCGTAAAGCCTCTGCGCAAAGCGGATTTTAAAGCATCTCAGCGCCCAGATTATTTTGTGACAATTTCTTCATACGCCGCAGATATGATTAAAAAATATTACAAGCGCGATGCTGTCGTGATTGCGCCACCAGTCGAAGTGGAGAAGTTCCACAACAACAAAACAGGGAAGCGCCATGGCTTTGTAAATTTCTCGCGCCAAGTGAGTTGGAAGCGCCAAGATCTAATCGTCAAAGCCTGCCTCAAAGCCAACAAAGAAGTAACCTTGGTCGGAGAAGGGCCAGAGCATGCGCAACTTGTTACTCTTGCCAAGGGCTCTCCGCTAATTCATTTTATTCCTTTCTCGAAGCCAGATAAGCTCCGCGAGCTAGCAGCCACAAGCGAAGCATTCATCTTCCCTAGCCAGGAACCGTTCGGCATCGCCCCCGTTGAAGCCCTTGCCGCCGGATGTCCTGTTATCGCCTTTAAACAAGGCGGTGCGTTGGATTATGTTCACGAAGGCAAAAATGGCGCTTTCTTCGAAAAGCAGAGCACTACATCTCTCGCTAAAACCCTCGAAAGTTTTGACGGATCAAAATACAAACGCGAAGAAATTATTCGTAGCGCAGATTTTTACAGCGTCGAGGAATTCAAACGCAAACTTCAGGAACTAATCGATGAAAAAATGGCTAAATAGATTCTTTCTTACCCTGCTCTATATCTTGCCAGCTGTTGTATTTTTTACAAACTTCCCTTTGATTCGTTTGGGCGAAGATTCTAGTATGTATTACGAAATTAGCTTGCCAATGATCTGGCTCGCGATTTTTGATCTTCTAAATCTCACGAGAATAGGGGAGATTTGGGCTTTCTGCAAGAAACACCCAAGATTACTTTTGCCAGCCGTGGCAGTTCTGTTATACATAGTGCTTTCTTGCTTCTGGAGTGCGAACTTCTTGCGCGGCGCACTTACTGCAGGTTTAGTCCTGGCAATTGCCTTTGCGATTCTTAGCTTCTTCTCACATTCACTCTACACTACAAGCAGAAAGCGCATCTTAAGCGTCCTCCTCGCTAGCAGTGCCGCCGTATCTATCTTTTGTCTTCTCCAATGTTTTCTCGACGTTTTTGACGTCCAAGAAACACTCTTATGTCCAGGCTGTCATTACCAAACCATAGGCTTTCCACATAGCAATGGTTTTGCAATCGAGCCGCAGTTTATGGGGAACCTTTTAATTGCGCCTAGCCTCATAACGCTCGATATTATTTATAAAAAATTGCGCACCAAAAAAGGGAAGCGCAAACTTCCCGCTTTGCTCTGCCTTGCCGTTTTGCAAATTACCGCTCTCTTCGTAACTTTCTCACGCGGCGCAATCTTTGCCTTCGTGCTTGGCGTTATCATCATGACTATCTATAGGGCATTAAAAAGATTCAACCTGCGCGCTTTTTGTTACGTTTCAATTTCTGTTTTTGCTTTTCTTTTCGGTCTTCTCCTTCAAGGTCTCTGGGCAGAAATCTCCCCAACCAACGAAAACTTCGCGCAGGGCATAAGTCGCAGTCTCAATCACCTGAGCCTTGGCGTGATTCCTCTAATTGATTCCTCATCGAAGCCCGAGCCAAATACAGTCGTAGCGACCGAAACTGCCGAAGAAGAGTCCGCTTTCGATGGCTATATCGAAGAGTCAACTACAATTCGTCTTTCCCTTAACGAGGCTGCCCTCAAAACTTGGTCGCAGAACCCAAGAACGGTATTTTTCGGTGTCGGTCTAGGCGGGGCGGGGCGAGCAATGAGCCAACATCTCGGCACTAACGAAAAAGAGATTGTACAAAATGAATATATTTCGCTTCTACTCGAACTCGGTATTGTCGGTTGCTTCTTAATTCTCTTTGCCGCTTTTGTCGCCTTCCGCTTTTTCGGTCGCAGACTACGCGTTGTTTTCTTTGCGATTATTTTTGCCTATCTTTTCTCTCTCTTGTTCTTCTCTGGCATCACGAACGTCTGGCACATCTATCTGCTCGCCCCCGTACTCTTGCCGATTTTGGCCATATAGTCCGCCTATGTTAAAATAGAAGAATATGAATAGTCGTTCAGTGGACGGACTTCAGCGGAGGAGTGGGTCTAAAACTAATAAGAAAGTCGTCTCTAAGAGCCAAGCTGGCCTTACGAGGCGCAATATTGACTTGCCAAAAAAGGTAAGCCGTAGCACGATTGCGAGCGTGCGCAAAACCGAAGATCAAACAAAAGTTGCAAAGGGAAGCCGCATTGCGAGTGTGCGCCGCAGTTCCCCAATTGAGCGCGACGAACATCGTCAGCTTGAGATTCAGCAGCAAAAAGAATTGCGTGCTTCTGAGCAAGAGAGAGCAAATCGTAAACGCCTAGTCATGGAGCGCGTTACGCAGGCCGAGCTCGAACAGCAAGCTGCAGGCCACCGCGAGCTAGGCATGCCAGAAAAGAAAAAGAAAGCGAAAAAAGAGCGCAAGCTTTTCCGTTCCAAGAAAAAGGTCGAAGACGATGCTTTGCAACGCGAAGAGGAGATTGAACATGGCGATGAGGCCGCAAGAAAGTTTTTGGCCGATGCGCACGATGATAATGCTATGAGTTTTGATGACATTCCTGCTAAGGAAAAGAAGAAATCTTGGAAGAAACAGCAAAAAGAGGCAAAGAAAGCCGCAAAAAGAGACGCCAAGCTTCGCGGCGAAAAGAAACGCAAAAAATGGCCAATCGTCCTTTTGATTATTATTTTGCTTTTTGTCGGTTTAGGCTTCCTTGGGTACAACTATGTCAATAAGCGTTACCAAAAGGTCGCTGGCGATGATAGTTCAATTCTTGGCCTTATCTTTGCAGACGAGAAAACCCCACTCCTCGCCGACGAAAAAGGCCGCACTAATATTCTTGTATTCGGTACAGAAGGCTACGACATGGCCGACCCAAATTACGACGGTGGCTATCTTACCGACTCGATGATACTCCTTTCGCTCAATCAGGACACTGGCGATATTAAGGCTATTAATTTGCCACGCGACTTACATTACACTCGTGGCGCTTGTACAGGTACTGCTAAGCTTAACGAAATCTTCTGGTGCAATTACTATCAAAACGATGGCTCCGAAGAGAGCATGAAAGAATACGAAAAACAGGGCCAGGACGCTCTCGCAAGCGCTTTCGAAGATATCCTTGGCGTAACAATCCAGTATAAAGTACACGCAAACTGGGCAGCTGTCGTTCAAGTCGTTGATGCGCTTGGCGGCATCGATGTCGTCTTTACTTACGGCGAAGAGCACTGGGATGGCCCAGAAACAACCATCGAAGTTTCTGACCCTCGTGGCCTTAGCGACGCTTACGGCTGGGAAGTCTTCTATGAATACCCAACCATGCAAGTTATCCACTTAAATGGTGCTGACGCTCTTGCAGTAGCACGCACACGTAACTCTCATGGTGGTTACGGCGCGCTCCAGGGCAACTTCTCGCGCGAATACTTCCAACAGAAGATTATCGAAGCAACAGTTAAGAAAGCTCGCGAAACTAACTTCGTCACCGATCTAGGCGCAGCGACCGGCCTCCTAAATGCTGTCGGTGATAATATTCGCACAACTTTCCAAGATTCAGACATCAAAACACTCATGCGCCTTGCTAAGGAAGTAAATATTAACAACATGGACGCAATCTCCACAGTAGAGAACTACGACGGTCGCGCAGCCCTCATGACTACTGGCATGGTAAACGGCATCAGCTATGTTCTTCCTTATGGCGGCGATATGTATTTCGGAAACATTCACAACTTTATCCAAGAACGCCTCTATACTGAAGGTTTCTCACGCGAAATGGCACAAGTTGTAGTCCTAAATGGCACAGACACGCCAGGAACGGCCGCAGACGAGCAGATTGACCTCCAGGACGAAGGCTTCCACGTTTCAAGTATCGGAAACGCCCCAGAAGACCTCCAGGATGCCGATAAGACCGTCGTTTACCAGTTAACCGACACCAAGCCTGAAACTGCAGCAAAACTAGCAGAGAAGTATGGCGTCGAGCTTACAACCGAAATCCCAGAAAGTTTGAGCGAATACAAGGGAAGTTCTGACGGAGAGTCCGATTCTGAACCAACAGACTTCATCGTGATTATCGGAAACGATCATTTCGCGTCCGCTGATTAATCCGCCTAAATATTCTAAATCCCCAGCCAGTCTGGGGATTTTTAATGTCGTTTTTTTCGAGCTTGGACTCCCCCGCCAGATTTCAGAAGCGCGCGTGAAAAGTCCGCGTGAAAAGCCTATCGTTTTCTCGGGCCGCCTAGCTTCTTTAGCTTTTTAGCCCAAAAGCACTCTCGAAAAGCAGAAGTAGAAAGCCTAATTCAGCTACTAATAACTACTTTTAAATGCATGTTTTGTTCTCAAAAACCGCGAACTTTTTGCTAAATTATTTTATTTAATCCAAGTTATTTTTGACAATATTTGCGCTTTGTTATCTGTTCAATTTTGACATTTCTTGCTTTTATTTTAAAATATTGCTTTGTTATGATTTGCATTTTTTTATTTTTGTGTTGTATATATTCCCTAGTTTTCCACAGGTGTGTATATATTACAACATATTTCTATATTTTCACAAATACACATTTATCCCCAGTTGTGGAAAAGTCTACAACTCCCCTACCCTTAGCTCCAGCCTTTCCGTTTTGATATACTAAAGGCATGAAAAAGAATTCTTTACTTAGACGTTGGCTAATAGCCTCATTGCTAATCTGGGCGATCGCCTTCCTAATTCTTGCGTTTTTCGCTTTTCAATCCGATCTTCGTCTCGCCAGAGGCAATTCCTATACTACCGAGCATTTCGTAGAAACCTACCTGTTCACTCTCAAACAACTCATTGGCATTTCATTCTTCTGCGCCCTTCTCTTTGGCCAGCCGGCGTTCTGGATCGTGCATTCTATTGCGGCCGCAAATACAAAACTGCGCCAAAAAGCCATTCCGAATAAGGAGCACAAGCCTTTACCTGTTATCTTAATCGTGTTGCTTACTATCCCGATCGGAATTGCCATCATGTTCCTAACTGCGCCCTTCTGGATTAACATTGCACTCGGCCACTAAAAAAAATAACCCCTGTCGGGGCTATTTTTATATAATGCTTAGTCTTCTTTCTTTGCGATATGAAGGACGCGTTCCTTGCCTTCGCCAGAGCTGAAGGTCTTGATATCTGAGTAATCCTCAGCAAACTTGTGAACCGTGCGGCGATCAGCAGCATTCAAATTCAAAATCTTCTCTACCCCCGTGCGGCGAACTTCCTGAATCCAGCGCTCTGCTTGGGTTTCAATCTTGTCTGCGCGCTGGCGCTTGTAATCTGCGATATCGATATTCACGCGCGTAACTTCCGCATTACGAGCAACTAGAGTCATCATAACAACGTGTTGCAAAGCGCGAAGGTTATTTGCATTCTTGCCGATTAGGAGCGAGTTCATGCTCGTGCTAGGAATTGAGAGCTGAATTACATCATCTTCAATTGTAGAATAAACCGCTACGTTAATACCAAAGAACGACAACAGATCCTCGAGATACTTCGTTGCGAAGCGAATTGATTCATCTGTATTCATATATTATTTCCTCCTTTTCTTTTTATCTGAGGCGGAAATTCTGGTGATATGTACGCCACTGTCGGCGTCCTTGTTTTTGTTTTTATTGCCATAATGGCTTTGCTTGGCTTCTTTAATGTTTTTCTCGACACCTTTTACAATCTCAGCTTCGATTGCTTCGTGCGCCTTGAGCTCTTTAATAATCTTCTTATCTGCGCTTTCTTCCATCTGATCAAGCTTGCGATTTAGGACAATCTTGTTCATGAAGATAGAGCTGATATTGTTAAGCAAGTAATAGAAGACGATAGCACCCGGGAGACTAATCATAATGAAGAGCATCATAAATGGCATCATCATCGTGCTCTGCTGCTGCGCATAGGTGTTAATTTCGCTCTGGTCAACGTCCTTGCCATCCTGCATTTCCTTCATCATAGAGCGAAGCGAGCGGCGCTTCTTACCCTTCTTGCGAGTAGGATCGTTCTGGCGAGTCATAATAAACTGCGCTAGAGCTGAGCTAAGAGCAAACACGAGAACGATAATAGAACTGACTGCGCGCCTATTCTTGCCCTCTTTGAAATCATTGATAAATTCAGTAGCGTTAACAGAAAGATCAACCTGACCAAAGAGCCTTGGCTCGAATTCATATTCTACAACTTCGCCTTCTTCTTTATTCTGATAGGCTTCAAAGTAGCTCTTCTGCTTGTCAGTAATTTCCTTAATACGAGAAAGGTCTGCCACAAATGGGTATGCAGAATGCATTACATTGTACTGGGTAGTATTGCCCTCTTTCGTATTAGCACAGCGCGAAACCGGAACGTTGTAAGCCGTAGAAACCTCACAAGGGCGAACCGTAACATTAATGGCTGTAAAGAGCGCCATAAAGATAGGAAGCTGAATCAAAACCAAAACAAAAGAACGGAAAGGCTTCACATTCTTGCGCTTGTAAAGCTCCATCATCTGGAGAGATTCCATCTGACGATTGCCATTACAATTCTTCTTGATCTGAGCGAGCTCAGGCTGAATCTGGCGCATAATGCGCGTCTGCTCCATCTGGCGCTTCATGAGTGGCCAAGTACAGAGCTTAACTAGGATTACAAAGATAATAATAGCGAGACCAAAGTCGCCAACTAAGTTATAGATAACAAAAAGGATGTTGACGATCGGGCGAACAATTAAAGTATCAATCAATCCAAACATCACACATCCTCTTTAAAACTTTTCTTATTTTATAATATTTTAGCCTCTTTAAGCAAGTCGGCAATCAGTTTTTGCAATTCAACGAACTCCATCGTCATGACTTCCCTGTTATAAACGATAAAGATACAGTCGACAGGCTTTTGGATTTTTGCCTGTTCGAGGCGAATTGCTTCATAAACACGGCGGCGAATACGATTACGTCCGACCGCAGGCTTCATAACCTTCTTACTTACAACTACAGCATAGCGTTGTTTGCCACGGGAGTTCTCAGCAAAAACTAAGGAGATACGGGATCCCCTTATAGTTTTGCCATTCTGGTAGGTGTGCCTAACACCACCCCGCGAATGAAAGCGGTATCTCTTTGAAAGCATTAGGCGGTCAAGCGAGCGCGACCCTTAATACGGCGGCGAGCAAGAACTTTGCGGCCATTGCTAGTTGCATTGCGCTTACGGAAGCCGTGCTCGACTTTGCGCTGGCGCTTATGCGGCTGATAAGTACGTTTTGGCATAAGTGTAATCCTGACTTTCTAATTATTGTTTTATTTAATGAATTATGTCTATTATACGAGTTTTTTGCACATTTTTCAAGGGTTTTTCCACATATGCTTTACCTTAGGAAAGCACCCTGTGGAAAACTCTAATCTGTTAGCTATCAAAAATATTAGAAAATATTCCACAACTTACCCAAAAACTGTGGAAAAGTCGTATAATAGAGGTCATAAGGAGGTCAGAAAGATGCCAAACGTGTGGCAAAGCGTGCTCGACGAGATTAAAACCCATGTTTCCGAGATGGCTTATGAAACATACTTTGCACAGCTCAAGCTCGTTTCTAACGAGAATGGCATTTTGACGATCGAAGCTCCAAATATCTTTGTAAAGACACAGATCGAGGGCAAATATCGCGACAAGATTCGCGAATCTCTTGAAGCGCTCGATGTTGGCGAGTTGCAAATCGAGGTCGTAATTGCTAAGGCCGAGAAAAAGCAAAATCGTATGGCCATGGAAGTTATTCCTAATGCCCCGCTCGGCGAACAGACCTCCGAGGCGCCAACCCGAAGCAGCTCCGCCGTTACGCCAATTCCGCCAGCTATTTCGCATCAAGTACCAAATAATGTCACCTGTAGCAAAAAGCCACGTTTCACAACCGTAGATTCTGGACTAAACCCACGTTTTTCCCTTTCAGATTATATTATTGGCAGCAACAATGATCTTGCCATGAGCGCCGCACAGGCAGTAATCCGTGAACCGGGCCTTGTTTATAATCCGTTGTTTATTTATGGTGGCGCCGGCGTAGGTAAAACCCACTTAATTCAAGGTATCGGTAACGAAATTCACAAGCAGCACCCAGAGCTTCGAATTCTCTATGTTACAATCGAGCAGTTCTATTCTGACTTCGTAAACGCCATGAAAAACAAGATTAGCGGTTTCGCAGATAAATACCGCAATCTTGACGTGCTAATTATTGATGATTTTCAGTTTATCGCTGGTAAAGAAAAGAGTCAGGAAGAATTTTTCCACACTTTCAACGAATTATATCAGCACAATAAACAAGTAATCGTAGCGAGTGATCGCCTCCCAACCGAGATCGCCACAGTAGACCCTCGTCTTGCTTCCCGCCTCACGATGGGTATGCCAATCGATATTCAGCTGCCAGATTTCGAAACACGTTGCGCAATCATTAAACTTAAGACCGAACTCAAAGGCAATACAATCGACGACGAAACTGTCGAGTATCTCGCTAAGAACATCCAGACCAATATTCGTGACCTCGAAGGTCATCTCAATAGAGTTCTAGCAATTGCAGAAATTCGCGGCGTTTCCCCACGCGAGGTTATTGGCGGCGATATGGACTCCGCGACACCACAGATTATTACTGCCTCCGCCCGCAGTCGCGTCGTTCAACCAAAGAAAGTAATCGAAACCGTCGCGAGCTATTATGGCATCGAAGCCAAAGATCTCCTCGGCAAGAGTCGCCAAAAGGACATTAAAACCCCTCGTCAGGTCGCAATGTATCTCATGAATGAAGAACTTGGTCTTTCCACAGTGCGTATTGGTAATGAATTCCAAAAAGACCACACGACAATCATGCATGGCATTAAGGTTGTAAAAACCGAATTACAAAACGATTTCAATTTACGTTCTCAGATCTCCGAATTAAGGGAGAAAATCTATGAATAGTCCCCTACCCTGTGGAAAACTTGTTAATAATCCTGTTAATAAGTCCGTTAAAAAGTTGTGCCTTAAAATTGTGGAAATTTGTAAAATGTGGAATTCAAAGTTGTGGATTTCCGGTTTATTCACAAAGTTTTCGACATTGATCCAGAAATGCACAAATAATGTGAACAAGTTTTACACGGCGAAATTGTGGCTTGCTAATCTGTTAAATGAAAGTTTTCCACGTTTTCCACAGACATCTATTATTACTATTACTATTTTTAATTAATAAGAAAGGAACAAATAAATGGAAGTTGAAGTTCAGCAAGCTCGCTTAGCCAAAGCTCTCAGTAATATGAGTAAAATAGCAGCTAGTACCAGAGCTGGTTTACCAATCTTAAGCAATGTTCTCTTAAGAGCAAGTGAAAATAGTTTAGTTTTAACTGCAACTAATCTAGAGATCGCAATTGTAGAGTATGTAACCGCAAAGACCATTAAAGCAGGAACACTTACTGTACCAGCTAAGCTATTAGCAGACTTTGTTTCTAACCTACCTAAGGACGATGTGAATCTAAAGGCCACTGGAGATAAGTTGACTGTTAAGTGTGGCGCCTACAAATCTATGATTAATGGCATCTTAGCAGACGATTACCCAGAGCTTCCTCTTATTGAAGAAGATAAGGCAGTTACTTTTAAGGTAGATATTGAGACTTTTAAAGAAGCAGTTTCGCAAGTAATTATAGCGGCCAGTAATGACACGACTCGCCCTGCTCTTACCGGCGTCTACTTTAATACCTCTGAAAAAGCTTTGTATATTGCAGCGACCGATGGCTATCGTTTAGCAGATAGAAAGTTTGTGGAAAATGTTCAGAGTGAGGTAAAGGCAATTGTACCTGCTTCTACTCTTCGTGATGTAATGGGTTTCATAACAGATAGTATGGATGAAGTGGAAATCCTTATTACTGAATCACAGATTCGCTTTAGAATGGGTGAAATTGAGGTGACTTCGAAGCTTATCGATGCGAGCTTCCCTGATTACAGAAAACTGATCCCGGCAACTGCTACAAGTGAGGTTATTCTTGATAAAACCGAGCTTGCTCGTATGACTAGAATGGCGGCTTTGTTTGCTAAGCAATCTGGCGGTTCGGTAGTTTGCGAAGCGAATGCTGATGAAGGTAAGTTCTCTGTTATGGCGGTCGCGAGTGAGCTCGGTGAAAACGTTTCTTCGATTGAAACCAAGGTTGAAGCGAGCGATAAGGTGACGCTTAATTCGCGCTATCTCCTAGACGTAATTAATGTTCTACAAGATACGGAAATGAAGTTTAGCTTCTCTGGCAAGCTCGCCCCAGTAGTGATTCGCCAGGTTAAAAATGACAACTATACACATATCGTGATGCCACTCAAGAGCTAATGAATAAAGTTTTAGGTGTAAAATTAAAGAATTTTCGTTGCCACGAGGATTTCGAGCTGGATTGCCTACAATCTACGACGATGATTGTAGGCGAAAACGGAAGTGGAAAAACTTCAATTCTTGAGGCGATCTATTTAGCACTGCGTGGCAAATCTTTCAAAGGGGTGGATAGAGAGATTTTGCGGCGCGGGGCGGATTTTTATCGCGCTGAAATTTTATTAGCTGATGCGCAAAAAGTGGTGATTCGTTTTGATGGATTAAAGAAAAGTTTCGAGGTGGACGGAAAGAAAAGTTTACGCTTGCCGAAGAAGTATCGGTATCCGGTCGTCTTGTTTGAGCCAGATGATTTACATTTAGTCGGATCTTCTCCGTCGCGAAGGCGAGATTATTTTGATGAATTTTTTAAACAGATTGACGCAAATTATGGGGTGGCGCTTTCGAGATATACGAAAGCTCTGAAGCAAAGAAATGATCTACTAAAGGAAGAGATGGTTTCACGCGATGCGCTTTTCTCTTGGAATGTATTGTTGGCGCATTATGGAACAGAGGTTTTGCAGAGGCGCATTGAGGGGCTGGCAAAGATCAATGCTCTGCTTACGGTGAATTACCGTGGAATTGCAAAAAACGAAGATGAGTGTAGTCTCGAATATTTAGGCGAAAAGAATTTAAGTGAAAATCGCTACATGGAAATTCTCGAGCGGAATTTTGAGCGCGATTGCTTGCTGGGTTATACGAGCTTTGGCGTGCACCGTGATGATTTTGAATTTGTATTTAATGGCGAGAAAGCGGACGGATCGGCTTCGCGTGGCGAGATTCGTAGCATTGTTTTGGCGCTTAAGTTCATAGAGGCGGAAGTCTTAGAAAGAGAGCTCAATAAGAAGCCGGTTGTTTTGTTGGATGATATTTTCTCAGAGCTTGATGATATGCGCCAGCAGCATTTGATTGAAAACTTCAAAGATTACCAAATGATTGTGACGAGCACTAATGCTCTGCGCGGAATTGACGGTGAGCTTTTGAATTTGTAGAGCCTGTGTAAAAATGCGATTATTGGTGCTTAGCAGCCCCGCGGCTGCATTTTTATTGTAAACATTTACAAATACTGGGTATAAGTGGAAAACTTTGTGGAAAAATTCATTTTACTTATTTTCTACAACACATTTTAAAAATATGTGTAAAACTTACAACAATTCAAGACAAGTTATAGGGGCGGATTTTGAGTGTTTTGTTCTATTGTGGAAAAGCTGTGGATAAATATGGATTCCCCTTTTAAAGTTCATAAAGTGTCCAAGTTAACCAAGTTGTCCGGGTTAACCAGGTTAACTTGGACAAAAAAATACCAGCGTGGTGGCTGGCATTTTATTTATTGTCCTGCGTAGCTATTTGCGGAATTTAGAATCTCTATATCTGTATCTGGGGTGTTTGTTTTAGTGAGAACTGGCTGTGGCTTAGAAACAATTTCCCAATCTTCTCCGCTCTTCTTAAACAAGCCAAGGTAGCGTGCGTTTTGCAATAAACTTTCAGGATCTTTGCGCGTATAGATTGCAAGGTAGTATTCATCGGTAATATACTGGCCAGATTCTAAGTTGTAGTCGTTGGCTGAAACGCTGCTTTTTGCTAGAGACTCAACATCTTGTGAAGTACTGTCGTAAATTGTAAATGGATTTGGGATATTGAAGTTGATATCGTAATCCGGAATCGAAACGCCTTTAAGGGTCTTAAGCTTAGCGACAGCGACATCTAGGTAGCTAGGATCGGTTTTAATGTTAATGACTGGTGTGCTAGATTCGCCTCTCTGGTAGCTAATAGAATAAAAGCGGTTATTGATTGGCAGATATTTAATCAACGGATATTTTTCTTGATAGTCTTTACCTTCAGCATTAAGGGCTAGGCCCAAAGCACCTTCAGCATTTGTAAATTGGCGCACATGCGTATCTTTGAACTTCTGCCCTTCTTCATCGCTCGGCTCAAGCATGGCAGCAATGTAATGCTGATTGTCCGAAATTGTAATGTCTGCTTCAGCGGTCTCGAAATGCGCATTTTCGGCAACCAAATGATAATGACCTTTTTCGAGATAAATCTTGTGATTATTGCGAATCTCTGTGCCGTTTAAGGTGAGCTTTGCGGTATATGGCGCTACCGTAACCGAAACAGCGACTTTGCCATGACGAATAATTGCGACTACGACAGAATAAACAAAGATAATTAATACGACTGCTGTCAAAATAATGCCAAGAAGAATTTTTGGGCTTTTGAGTAGCTTTTGCCAGATATTATTAGATGTGTTGCGTATTGCTGTCATGTTTGATCCTTAGTTTGGAATTAGTCCGCCAGGAGTTGTGGCGCGTGTGCCAGGAGTGTTGCCTGGGTTGTAATTTGGATTGCGATACCAGCGTACGATTGCGCCGTTACCGGTGAGGAGTCCTTCGGTACCAGCCATTGGGGCGCGTGCGGAAGAGCCGCCGATTGAAGCTGATGCAATAACACTATCGAAGCCTGGGATTTCGCCAACATAGATGAAGGTGTGGCCGCTCGAGAAGGCGACGTCGCCAGCTTGGAGTAAGCTTGTATCAACTTCAGTGCTTGGGCTAGCATTAATAAGCGTCCAGTTCTGCTCTTGTACCCACTGTTCTTGGCGAGTTGTATTACCTGCTGGATTAGTATTGTAATCCGAGGCGAGGCCAGAGTTTTGAACGAGAATCGTGACAAAGCCACCACAGTCGATGC
>JAZQSO010000047.1:0-3404 GCA_045630145.1 Candidatus Nanosyncoccaceae bacterium | reverse complement strand
TCCTCATCTTCGCCGTCATAATGCACATAGATGCGCTTTCCGTAGCCGTAACGCAATTCCTTATTCCAAGTCCCGAGCAATGTCTCGTCATCAAACTCCCTAAGCGCCCATACAGCGTCACGTACGCTTGATTCTACCAATTCCATATTCTTTAGATCACCATATTCACGCGTGGTAAGGATACCCTCGTGCTTAACGTAAAGTTGATGAAGTTGCCTTGCGGTCACTTCGATAGGGCCACCATTCCTTTGCTTCTTATATATGCGGCGTTTCGCCATAATAACCTCTTTCTTCGAGGTTGCGCTTTAAAGCGGTATTACTTCTATTATATCGCTTAATACTTAAAAAGCATCTCGTCGCCGTTCCAAGATGCCCATTCATTACGTTTCTTTTGCTCTTCGGTCATAGTTTTCTGGTCTTCTTCAATCTGTTTTAGAAGCTCTGACAGGCCAAATAGCGCTTTAACCGTCTCTCCAGAATCTACATCACTCATTTTGCATCTCCTTATTTCTTTTTTCTGAGCGATAGATATCAAGGATCAGCTTTGCAAACTCGTCTAACTCTCTGCGAGTCTGTTCTGGTAGCTCCTCGTATTTAGTGGTTAATATTGTCTTCTTTTGCATAGACACTCCTTATTTACGTATTAGTGCCTTAATTCTAGCATTGACATTGTAAGGGATTAATATCCCTTAGGTTCAATGTTCATTGCCTTGTAATTCCTTATTACCACTTCCAATCGTGAATAACAGGGTATTTTTCTTTTGGCAGCGCCATCGGTTCCGGATCGTAGCTAGGGTTCATAAATAGCCAATCAACTACTAGGAATAGTCCTTTAAGAGTGATATAATTATGTTCAATGGGTAATGCATATTGCCCACCAGAAGCATAAAGAAGACCTAAAAGGTCTTTTTTCATGCTGCAAACAATAAGCGTTATTGACTTTTACCCTAAAATCTGCTATAATATATAGATTATTTGTTCTTTAGGAGGTCATTATTATGTTAGGAATGAAAAAATCATCCACAGCGTCAGAAATCAAGGGTTCAAAGAACATCCCGGCCATCAAGGTCTACGGATTCCTTGACATCATGATCGATGGCGACGCATGCAGCTGCCTGTCTGTTCAGCAGTACATCGACTGTTATATTACCGACAGAATGACAGCAGAAGGCAATCCCCATTTCATCGGCAACATGCAATACGTCTTCCCTAACTGCCATCTCTTCATTAACACGAAGAAAGATTGCGGTCAGGTCTATGGCGTTGGCAATGTCGAGGGCAACAGCAGCATCATCAGAATTTTGACCGAAAAGGGTCAGTATTTCGTCCGCAAGCAGCCCTACATCCACAACATATAAACCTTTACCCGCCCGACCTACAGAGTCGGGCTTTTTATTCTTATCACTTATATCTCTCAATCTCGCTGGAATATCAATTTGACGAAAAACTAAAAACATATCATAATATAAACATCTTTGCACCTTACAAGGAGGGGTATATATGTTTACACCGTTCAAATTTTTCTGGACTGGTTTCAAGAATATTAGTCTCATTGAAGTTATGCTGCTGATTTTCGACATCGCAACCGTCTCGATCACGCCGCATTACTGCTTCGACTATTATCTTTGGGCCATCGTCCTGATATGCGACCTTGGACTAATCATTGCCCATGGCGCCTGGGTTACGCATTCCCGTCAAGCTAAACCAGTCGGCGAATCGCTACCCTGGTGCCGCACCGAGGGTATCCTCATGCGCACCATCATGCTAATCTATATTGTTGGCGTGGTTCTCTTCACGAGCTTCACGGGCACAGAAATCATCTCGCTAATTCATCTAAAGCATCTCAGCATCTATTGCTGGTATCTCATTGAGTTTAGTGCGATCTATGAGCTGTTCTATTGCATTCTCAAAACCTTGAATGCTATAGATAGTTCTTGGCTAGAAGGCACCAAAGGCCACATCGGCATTCCAAATGCGATTAGCGTTATCCGTATTGCGCTTGCGCTCTGCGTGCCGCATATCTATGCGCTTAGGAGCTTTGGCGACGAAAGCTTTACCATCGCGTCTATTATCCTTGGGTTCGCCCTCGGAACAGACGCCATTGACGGTTATCTTGCCCGAAGTATGAACCAAACCACAAAGGCCGGCAAAGCTCTGGATCCACTCGGAGACAAACTCATCTTCTATCCAGTCGCTGTTGGATTTTATCTAGCTACGGAAAACCACTTCGTAAATCCGCTCGCAGACTTCCCCATCATACCTGCCTATATCGCTACGGCCCTCATAATCCTGCGAGACATTCTGGTCGTTGCTTGGTACTTTATCTACGGCAAAAACTATAAGCAAGGCATCAGCGCCGGCTATGCCGATAAAATCCGCACGATTATCCTTAGCGCATGGCTCGTCAGCACCGCACTCGCAATCACAATCCCAGAAACCAGTCTTGGCATCGCCATGATTTGGATCAGCTGGAGCACACTTCTGCTTGCTGGCATCATCAGCCCGATTAGCTTCATTATTGATATTTGGCGCATTTCCAAAATCAAGAAGAAAAATCGCAAACAAGCCGAGGAATTCGCAAGAAACTTCTACCCCAAATAACCTAGAACAAGCCACCCCGTATACCGAGGTGGCTTTCTCTTGCAAAGGACAACAAAAAGTTATATAATCACCACCATTACTCGAATTCGCCAAACGAACGAGAGTATCCAATCCGTCCTGTCGCTGCTCAGGCGACATGTTCTTTTCCAAAGGAGGCGTTATTTTATATGAATAACCTGTTTAACCTGTTCCACGGCTGCGTAGATAACGATTTCTTCGCATCCTCAATCGAGCTGCCCCTTGCCTTTCGCATTCACGAAGGCGGCGAGCATAATACCCGCACTATCAAGAGCGAGTATATCCTCAAGGCCGGCAGCCACCACGGCTTCGGCATGAACGCTCTCTTCGCTTACCGTCTTTACCAGGAGCTTTCTGGCGGCGGCAACACCGTTGAGCGCATTCGCGATCTTCAGCACAGCAATCTCGAGGTCCTGACCAGCAACCCGCATAACATCGGTTCTATTATTGCTTGCATGCCTAAGGACTGCGACGCTGCTCGCATCGTCGAGTTTGCTTTCCCTGGTAGCAAGTACGGCCAGTTCGACAAGAGCGACTTCGCATTCTTTGCCAAGAATGTCGACAAGCCGCTCAAAGAAAAGCCCGGCGCAGGCCTTCTGCTCATCAGCGAAATCTTCACGGCTCTGCAGAAGTGCAACCGCATCGAGCCCGACAAGGCGCTCAGCAAGAAGATTATCGCCGTTGCAGAAGCCGCTCACAGCTAATTCAATCGTACGCCACCCCAACCCAAAGACCGCCCTGTTCGCAGGACGGTCTTATTTTATTTCTCTCTTCTAAATTTATCC
>JAZQSO010000046.1:0-6022 GCA_045630145.1 Candidatus Nanosyncoccaceae bacterium | reverse complement strand
TAACTTCAAAGTCGCCAACATTGCCATAGATACCAATAATATCAAAATCGGTCGTATTGATAGGCAAAGTTAGATTGAACTTATCATACACCAGCGAGCCATCAACAGCACGCGTCAAAGCAGCAGTAAAATCTTTCTCGTAAGGCGTCTCGTGATAATCTGCCACCTTATCTAGGCCATAAACTGCGCCAGAATAGTCCTGAATTGGGCGAAGATTGCCATCAACGCCAATCCAGTAGCGCGCTGCACCACTAGCATAGGCATTCTCTGCGTTCGTATAGCGAGTAGCGAGAATTTCCATATTACCGAAGCCAATACCAGAAATGACTGCATTTGGCGCCTTAGCCTTCAGCATCTCATACTTCGCGATTTCACTGCTCGAAGCAACATGATCATCAGATACGAGGACAATATTCAAAGCCCTATCGTCAGATCGCTCATAACCAGCGAGGAAGCTAAGCACCTTATCATAAGCCACAGAATAGCTATTGTAGTTCGTGTTCGTGGTAGAAGTAATCGCGTCCACCTGAGCGAGGGCCGTAGCTTCGTCACTTGTCATAACAATTCCTTCGTTGCCCCAGATCGAGAAGACCGCAATCTTACTATCGCCATCGCTTAGGAGATCAGACACGAAATCCTTTGAATCTCTCTTCATGAGGTCCATGGCTGGCAAATCTGAAGCACTATCAGGCTCCGAACCATCAATCGCATTCTTTGTCCAGACGCCATTGTCGAGAATCAAGAGAACGTCTTTGTTATGAAGGTCAGAAATCTTTTTTGACCTGACTTCCACATCAAGCATCGTTTCGCCAACACCAGTCCACTCTGCCTTCTCATAGACCTGCCATGAACCAGCTTCACCGTCCATATAATTAAGCCCGCTGGAGCGAATATACATTTCTTTGGTTTCTACAAGAGTATCCGCAAAAGAGAATCCGCCGTTGATAAGAACTACAGCCAAACCAGAAACTGTCATAATAGCGGCACAGTAGCCATAGACAATGCCACCACGGCGCATACGCTTGCAAAGCACGGCACAGAGAGCAAGGCCACCGCCGAGTGTCATGCCAGAGATAATCATCTTGCCCGCACCGTCATAGGTCTTGGCATTTTTCTCTTCTTTTTCTGGCTCATCATCCTCGTCGATAGGCTCATCTTCAACCGCTACAGTTTTAAAGTCTACCGATGCAGTGTTATCCCAATCATTTGGCAGCACATAATCGCTATTACTTGAATCGAGCGCAATGAGTTCAACTGTATTTGTATAAGTCTTATCAATGTTCTTTGTGACCGGATACTTCGCATAAACTACCGCAGAACTATTGGCTGGAATTGCTGAAATCATAGCGAAGTTATTTTCGTCTATCACATAACCATCGCCTTCGACAAATACTGCGCCGTCAAGAAGTTCTTGTAGCCAAACATTATTTAGCGCAAAATCTTCGCCGTTCGTAACGGTAATCTTAAAATTAACAGTGTCGCCTTTATGGTACTCGTCTTCCGGATTTGTAATCTCGACGGCGATTTCTGGCGTAAACTCTATCTTGTTTTTAGTCCATTCGCCCTTGATTACGACATCCTCGGCAGGCATTTCAAAGCTTGGATTAGCAAACCAACCAGAGAAGGTATAGCCGTCAGCTGATGGAACTGCCGCAACCGTAATTTCGTCACCCGCATGATGCTCACTAGGAGCCGGCAAGAGACTTGCGGCGTTTTCTGGAGCGACATCTCCGATAAATTCATAATTTACCGTGTAGCTCTGCTGATCAAAGCTGCCGCGCAAAAGAACGTTTTTCTTCGGCATCGTAAAGCTATCGTCCGTGACTGTTACGTCCGTAGTGCTCCAGCCAGAGAAATCATAACCATCAATGTTGTCGCCCTGAGCATTCGTAGAATCAACATCAACACTTGCGCCTTCGTAGTACGAACGCTTTGCAGGAGTATTGAAGTCGGCAGGCTTCGTACCGTCCACCTGATAGGTGACATCATATTTTACCGGCGTTTCTACTGGAGGATCTGGGATTTCGCCACCGCCATCTTTAGACCAAGAGCCATAAAGCTCGACGCTCTGGTTTGGCAAAGCCGACAAGTTATCTGCCGATTGATGAGTATAATAGCCAGCATCATAATACCAGCCATCGAAAGTATAGCCTTCGAGGGTTGGCTTGGCCGCTACCGTAATACTTGCATTATTTGTACCGTAATAGCTCTTCGCCGGAAGCTCTGGTGCACCTGCTGGAACTTTTCCATCATAGCGATAAGAGAGCGAGTACTCGCCCGGCAAGGTATCTTTCTGAATCCAAGCATGAACTTCGTTTGAGTCACCAAAGAGAGATTCGTCAACAAAGGAGGCATGATCATAGAAATCCATACGGAAGACGCCTTCTGGGAGGGTTGGAGTCTTCGTAATTACGCCAACAGTGAGTTTACAGCCTGCACCAATTGCCCTTGTGCGGAAGGTAACCGTGCGAGTCGCGGCATCATAATGGAGACCATGGTAAGTATATTCTGTATTACCAGCATTCCATGTGCCTTCCGTTACGCTTTCCTTATTTGTATCGTCAATCACCGAGCCAACGCACTGCGTAACTTCATCGTCGCGCTGAACTGCACCGAAAGTTCCATCGTCAGAGGTGACAAAGCCTTGGAAGATAAGGCCATCTGGGAGAGTATCGGTTACAGTCGTAACACCGCTGGTTTCATCGGCAGTCTGAGAATCAGAGGATTCCGTGCCAGTATAATCAATCGCATCACTGTTCACCGTAATGTAGTAAATAAGAGTGTCGTTTTCATTTACGCGCGCTTCGTCGCTCGTAATAATAGCCGCAAAAATCTTGTAGCCACCATATGCTAACAGAGCTCCGCATAGACATAGGACTGTAAGCAACCCAAAAAATTTAAGTTTTTTCTGCAAAAATAACTTTTTGCCCCTCATCAAACACCTCTCTTTTTTATTTTTACTGCCCTCTCCCGACAGCAAAAGCTATTTTTATATTAACATGAGCTTTTTAATTTTGTATACATTTTTTATACAAAAATCCCCCGCCAATTGCTTGACGGGGAGTTCTTTTAGGATTCTACTGGCATTTCACCAGAGAGCTTTTCGTCTTTTTCGGATTCTTCCTGATGCTTCAGGCGGAGCGCAATCGGGATTGCGAACGGAGCAAAGAGCATGATAGTGGCGAGCGCCGCATATCTCAACTCGATGTCTGCTGCGCAACCGATTACCCACACCGCAATGATATAGTAAAGCTGCGAGCACATCTTTGCGAAGGACTCCACGGTCACCTGTTGCTTAGCCTTCACGTGCGTCTTGAGGTTCGGCATCATCGTAACACTAGTCCAGCCCTGAGCTGCGCCGAAGAACACATAGAGACAGAGCGTTACGGCCGAGAGTTTAAGGCTCATCGTAGCCGCAGCGGCCACCACGATAGCTACCGGAATTGCAAAGCAAGCCCACTCTGGCAACTTGGCGTTGAACTTTCTAGCCAGCTTTGTGCCAATATAAGCCATCAGCGAGTTAGCTGCCCAGCCCAGCACGATCCACTTGCCATCAATACCGACAAATTGCATCAGAGGCGTAAAACACCAGATAATGCCGTGCGTGATTTCTCTGGCCACAATAAAAGCAGCGACACGAATGTTGGTTTCCGGGTTTACAAGGGTAGACTTTGCAATCTTACCCATATCCTTGAACGGAGAGTTCTCAGTTTTCTCGAGTTTTTCGCTGTCGTCCTGAATGAAGCAGCTTGCGATAATGGCGAAGGCAAAGGGAATGCTCGAGATTGTAATAATCTGTCGCACATCCATATCGCCGATTGCGAAGCCAATCATATAGTAGACAAGACAAATCAGCTGACAGAGCGACGACATCAGACCAAAGCTATCCTTGAACAGCTTGTGATGATGCGAAACATCCTCTTTGTCTGCGAAATGCTTGAGCAAGCTGGAGTCCACACCCTGAGAAAACGCCATGCCCACGCCAAAGAGCGTCTCGCAGGCGATACAATCCCACATGGACTGCGCTCTGGAGTAGAACAGCAAGCCCAAGAGACAAAGCAGATCGCCGAGAATGTTGGCCGATTTACGGCTAAAGCGGTCGGCTACCCAGCCGAGCGGAACATTGAGAAGCATTGCGACAACTGTGAAAACAGCCTGAGTAATCGCAATCCGCTCATGAGAGAGACCGATCTCATTTTCGTAGAGAATAGTCATAAAGGGTACGCTGATGATGCCTGCAGTAAGCACGGATTCGAGCATCACGAGCACGCGGTTGGTCTTGGGCGACAGTGCGCCTTTGGTCTTTTTGGACATAGTGATTCCTCCTTTATCTAGTCCGAAAAATTAAATAATATAAACTACTAGCCGTCTTTTAGTTGTACGGCTAGATAAGTCCCAAAAGCGCCAATCTTTGCTTTGTATTTTTTCGTTTTCTTTCTAGATAAGTACTTTTGAAACTTATCTAGATTTGCAAGAAATTAGACAGTTTCAAGTTTATTTTCCCAAGCCATGAGAAGATAGCCGTTATTACGGACGGCTTCTACGACAGGGGTAGTAAACTTGATACTGTGTTTAATCATATTTTTAAATTAGCATAATTTTTATGGTTTGTCAAGGAGAAAGCTTAAGGTTTCCGAGGCATGGAAAGACCCCGCTCGGGTGAGCGGGGCTTCCGGAGAGATTTGCAGTTCAGACGAAGCAGTGGTTGCCAGGAATAGCGCAGCAGCCGTAGTGGAGGTCAACAGCAGTAATAGTCGTATAGTCGATGACGTCTTCTTCGAGGAACCAGTGAGCCAGAGACTCCCAGGTTTCCCAGCCGATAACATTGCCACGATCATACTTCATCAGCACGCCGTTGTCATTGTGGTAAACCACATTGCCAGATACGAACCAGCTGCCAGGCTCCATCTCATAGATTACGACATCCGTTTTGCGGAGACGATAGAGATGAACCTCACCACGCTTGCGACCATAAGGGCTGTCGGCCGTCCAGGATACAGTGGATTCCTGACCAAGGATGTAGACAGTCTTATTGTCAGACTTTGCGAGACGAACCTCACAGATATCAGCATCAAGATCGATCTTGATCTCGAGGCCGCAGTCGTGAGCGCCGTTAGCAAAAGCCATAGTGGAGCCGTCCTTCTTCTGAATCACGGGAGAGCTTGCGCCCTCAACGTAATCGTCGTTGAAATAACGGCCGTCGGAAGAGAAATTAACGTACAGCATAAGCTATACCTCCTTAAAAATGTATAGAAATGAATTCGGATTGGTCCGCCAAGCTGTAGTCAACGCTCAGCAGATCGATAGGAGCACAAACTTACTTATGCCCTTGTCGATCTGCTAAGGTTTTCCCTTGCAAATCTCTTTGAAAATACCTCATTCTGCTTTTGGCCAAATGATGTTATTATTATAGCATAAGCGAGCAGATTTGTCAATATTATCAGAGGCCACTCATCACAAATAGCGCGTTGCGATGTTCTGCGCCATCGAGATTATTCAGGCGTGCCGGGCGACGGTCGTCTAGGAGGTAGCCCTCTGGCGACATACTCCCTTCGCACTCTTCACGAATCGCATCTTCGAGAGAAGTATTTGCATCGGTAATCTGCACGCAAACCAAATATTCCAACTTTACATCCAGGCTCATAGTGGCAAAGTTTTCTAGAACATAATCCTCACACTTTGCGAGCATAGCGCGGAATTTCGGAAGGTATTGCTCGGGTGCAGATTGAGTATAAAAGCTCGTACTACAGAGAATAATATGCGTTACAAAATACACCATCGCCTGTCCTTTGCCCGCACCATCGTTCAAGACAAAATCGCAGAGCCGTTCCACAACATCGCTTTCGCGCGGATAAAGCTGTTCGCTCAGACAGATAACATTTACGGCATAGGTCGAAAGCTCTTTGAGTGCCGATTTGTCTAAAAGTAATTCGTCGCAAAGCTTGTAAATTTGTTCTTTCGGATACAACTTTGTAAGCTCTTCACGAATATCGATATCATATTCGTTTTTCAGATGATTTAC
>JAZQSO010000045.1:0-4315 GCA_045630145.1 Candidatus Nanosyncoccaceae bacterium | reverse complement strand
ACGAGAAAGATTTTACTGCTGCTTTGACGCGTGCTGTTGATGGCTCGCTGGTGTATGATAAGTTCAATCTAACTTTGCCTATCAATACGACCGATTTTGATATTATTGGTATCTATGGCAATGTTGGCGACTTTGAAGTTAGCGAGGGTACGATTACTTGGAAGAACGAGAATAAGGGCTTGGTTTCTGGCGCTCGCTACAATATGAGTGTCCTCCTAAGAGCGAAAGATGAAAGCGTTGCGTTGCATAAGCTCTACCAGCTCAATACCGGTACGACTGTCGAGACGGATGCATCGGATATCGAAGCGGATACTGTTACTGCAAATAATGGCATCGTGCTCATGAACGGCTATCAGCTTTCGTTCGATGATAACAATGATTTAACCTGCAATCTTGGTAATAACCAGGGCGGCGTTTATCTTGCTTATCAGAAGATTGCGATTGATGAAGACAATGTGAGCTGCGAAGGTTGGAACTTTATCAACTTCAAGAGCGCAACGACTGGTGATATCTTTGGCGCAGTGAACGACAAAATGCCTGCGGAAGATACGACATTGAAGGCTACTTGGCGCAAGATTGGCGTGGAAGTCCATATGGATGGCCAGGTTTACGCTGTTGCTTCGGCGACTCTCTTGCCTGGTATTCAGTTCAATCAGAAGATGCTCTCGGTTAGCGGCGATAATGGCAATACGGTTCTGCGTAGGGCTGAGGGTTGTCCGGAAAACCGCAAGCAACAGACTAACTTGATTTCTACTGAAGGTTCGCCAGCAATCTATGCCTGGAAGGCCGACACGTATTCTTATCGCTACGATCATTACGATTATGACAACAGTACATACTACTACTCTGCGCTTGTTTGGTACTGTTCTGACGCAGATACGATTAAGTTGAACGAGGATTCTAATTCAATGTTCGCGAACGATAGCCGTAGATTGGATCCGGACGATTATACTACTTACACTGAGCTCAAGTCTGCAATTAAGATGGTTGATGAAAGTGTTGCAGAATGGGATGCTTCGGAAGCTAAAGACATGAGCTATATGTTCGACTCATCGCAAATAGGCATCAATGCGCTTGCTTATATTGGTTCATGGGAGCCGACTAGCTTGGAGAATGCAGATAATATCCTCTTGGATAAAACCGTAGATTCGTCTGCAAGCGTGAATACTGATGCTTTGAGCTGGGATACACCGAATCTGAAGTCTTTGCGCTATGCCTTCTCGGAAAGCGAAAGAATTTTTGACAAGATGCCGGGTATTGCTAACTGGGATACCGAAAAAGTTACGGATATGAGCTATGCCTTCTATCAGACTGCAAGTGATAGCTACGCTCCGCTCGCTGGCTGGGATGTTCAGAGTGTTGAAAATATGGAAGGCACATTTAAACAAGCTGGAAGCACATATTCGTCCATAACAGTTGATTTCTCAGGTATTTCTGGATGGAAGCCAAACAAGGTTAAAAACTTCAAGGAAACCTTCGCATACACGACGGTTCCAAATATGGGCGTCTTGAGCGGTTGGAATGTTTCGGGAGCAGAGACTCTAGAAAGAATGTTTGCGTCTGCTAAATTTACAACAAAGCACGAAGGCGCTGCTGATGCAGTAGGCGACGCAAGCGCAATTGGTGGCTGGCAACTCACTAATGCAAAGAATATATCCGAAATGTTTAGGAAATCGAATATTGCCAGCACGAGCGGTCTTGCTGGCTGGGGTACTTCGACTCAGAATATCGAAAACTTTAGTGGTGTGTTTGCAGAGACTGCTATTACAAACACGGATGGTCTCGGCGCTTGGAGTACGGCGAGCGCTACAACGATGGCTTCGATCTTTGAGAATGATACGAGCTTAACAAATATTAGTGCTCTTACGAACTGGACTGTTTCGAATGTCGAGAACTTGAACAGCGCCTTTAGGGGTATTAGTGTTGCTAACTTGGAGGCTCTCGAGGATTGGAATGTTTCGAATGTAAGATACCTGAACTATACCTTCTGCGGCGCACCTCAGGCGGGACCATCGGGCTCATATGTCACGATGGAATGCGATTCGACGGCTAACGAAAGGCAAACTAAAGTAAGTACGACTAGCGTGCCTTATGGCAGAGGAAATTATGGCGGCCCGCAATCGCTCGAAGGTCTCGAAGGCTGGGCTACAAAAACCGGAAACCTTGAATATATGAGTGGCACGTTTGCTGGCGGTGTAATTACTGACCTTACTCCAATTAAGGATTGGAATGTTAAGAAGGTGAAGTTGATGGATAAGGCATTCATGCATATGAATGTCGAAAGCTTCTCGATTCTGTCTGGTTGGGAAACGGATAGTCTTGAATCGCTCCAAAATACCTTTGCCTTCTCTAAGGCTAAGAACTTGAGCGGTATTGGTAACTGGAATGCAAAAAAGCTTGATAATGCAAGCGGGACCTTCCGCGATATGTATAATCTTGAGGATATTTCTGCACTATCTGGTTGGGAGACCGAGTCTCTAACAAGCGTGAGTGGAATGCTTATGGATCACAAGAAGCTTACTAGTTTGCATGGTCTTGAAGGCTGGGATGCGTCTAAGGTGACTGGGTTCAGCGAGGCATTCCTCGGTTATGGCACTTACAGAATCTATAATGACGAAGACTGGAGTCTCTATTGCGATAACCAGTTGACGGATATTTCCGCGCTTCAGAACTGGAGTACGTCGTCTGGTATGCAATTTGATGGCGCGTTTGCTTGTAATGATAAACTCGTCAGTTTGACGCCACTGGCTAACTGGAGAGTGCATAATGGCTCGTACTTTGAACATATCTTTGAAGGTGATAAGATGGTAACCAAGCTTAATGGCTTGCAGAACTGGTTCGCAGATGCGAATACTTCGCTTGAATCTACGAAGACTATCTATAACTTCGATAAGGGATTCATGTATATGACGAGCTTGCAAGACATTAGTGCGCTTGGTAGTTGGCAGAGTAATAAGATAAAGGTGACAACTATTAAGTCCTTGATGGCGCATGATGACCAGATCAATACGCCTCTTACGGATCTGAACGACACTATCTTCAATACTGTAAGCAAAAAGAATAATACGACCAATGCGTTCGAGGGGGTTCCTAGCGGCCTAGCGAGACCATCCTGGTATAATACTCTTCAGAGTCAATAAAACCTAATAAAAGCAGCCCTTCGGGGCTGCTTTTTGAATCGTTATAACTTATTTGTGAATCCCGTAATAATTTAGTAAAACGCGTAGATATAACTTAGGGGATTTCTCGCGGAAGAACTTACTCTTGCGCCACTTTGGGAAATATTTTTTGAGCATCGCGCGGGATTTTGCGAAGCCCGGTTTGCCTTCCGGGAAGCTACCGAAATCTTTCGCCGAATCGAGTAGGAGATTCCAGATAAAGAACCATTCAACATCGTCGTGGTATACTTCGAGCGCTCCCGCCTCTTCGAAATGTTTGTATAAGCCTTCGAGCGCCGGGAAGATGTCGAAAGCGTGTGGATTCCATTTCTTCTGGTGTAGGACCGAGCCAGAGTTCTGGTAGTAGGTATAAATCGGCTCATCTACGGCAGAGAAGTTGTCTGTATGTAGGATGAGGGTAGACATCAGCTCCATGTCTTCGTGAATGATGCCTTCCTTAAACTTGAAGTGCGCATTCCACCATTCGCGGCGGAGGAAGACTTGGACTGGGCCGAGTCCGTAGCGCACGAAGCGATGCTTAGCGTCGGCGTCCTTTGAGTTGATGGCATAGAGGTAATCTTCGTGGTCGTCGGGATAGATGCGCTTCATGCCGAGCATTACGAAATCTGATTTGTCTTTTTCGGCGGTTTTGAGGAGCTTCGAGATGGCGTCTTTGGATATTTCATCATCGGCGTCAATGAACCAGAGATATTCGCCCTGAGCGTGCTTGGCGCCATAGTTGCGCACGGCGGCTGCGCCGGGAGTTTTACAAGATAGTGCCTTAATTTGCGGATGTTCTTTGGCGAATTTCTTAATTATTTTTGCCGAATCGTCCGTAGAATTGTTGTCGATGGCTAAAATTTCGCCATCTGTTTTACCGAGAGAGGCTAGAATGGAATCAAAACAGCGCTCAAGGTATTTGCCTGCATTGTAAACTGGGACAACTATGGATATCTTCATAATTCAATTTTACAAGATATGGGCGCGCTCGGTCGCGTTGTTATTCGGCCGGAATATGTTATGATAACGACAGCGAAGCTTCGGCTTGGCACTTTTATTTTTCGAGGAGGTGCTCTTATGGGTTGGCTACCCAAGGAGGCGCGCGAGATGTTCGACAAGCTTGTAGATATGGCGCTCCGACTTGGACGCGACCCTAC
>JAZQSO010000044.1:0-12303 GCA_045630145.1 Candidatus Nanosyncoccaceae bacterium | reverse complement strand
GATAAAAGCAACAAAAAGTATCCCCGAGGGGATACTTTTTAAAAGACTTAAGCTTCTTTATTAGCTTTCTGGCGCTGTGGAACCATAACTTTCTTGAAGCTACCGCCTGCCTTCTTGATTGCTTCGATAGCAGTCTTGCTGGCAAACTGAGTTTCGAGATCGATTTTGTTCTTGATTTCACCGCGGGTGATAACCTTGACGCTAGCATATGGGTTAGCGATGAGGTTAGCCTCAGCTAGCTTGAAGTTGTCAACCTTGCCCTTAAGAGTATCAAGAGTATCGGTGTAAACAACCTGAGCCTTAGCATGAAGAGACTTGAAGCCCTTCATCTTTGGAATAGCCTGCATGATAGCACGCTGACCACCCATGAAACCTGCTGGCATCTTCTTGTGGCCAGTACGAGACTTCTGACCCTTGGTACCACGGCCTGCGGTTTTACCCTGACCAGCTGCGATACCGCGGCCGACGCGCTTGCGTGAGCTGTTCGCGATAACGTTAAGTTCGTTGTACTTCATTTATTTGTCCTCCTTAGCGGCGGCTTTCTTCTCGGCCTTTTTCTTGCCTTGATTTGCTAGCCAATCCTCTTTTGGAACTTGCTGGCGAAGACCTTCGATAACAGCATAGGCGATGTTTGCCTTGTTGGTAGAACCGAGGGACTTGCTGACAAGGTTCTTGACACCGGTAAGACCGATGATAGAGCGGATAACGCCACCGGCGATAATACCAGTACCTGGAGCTGCTGGCTTCATGAGAACATGAGCGCCGGTAACCTTGGTTTCAACTTCGTGGCAGATAGTTTCGCCATTGATGTTGAAGGTGATCATATTTTTCTTAGCGCGGCGTTCAGCTTTCTGAACAGCTGCGGTAACATCGTTACCCTTAGCCATACCAACACCGATCTTGTTCTTGTGGTTGCCTACTGCGACCAAAGCCTGGAAGCGCATGCGGCGGCCACCAGCGACGGTGCGGCTAACGCGGTTGATGCTAATATTTACGGAATCAAATTCTTTCTTGACTTCGTCTGCTGCGCGGCGGTTGCGGCGGTTGTCGCGGCGGCGGCCACGGAAGTTACCGTTTTCGCGTGCTTCTTTTGCTGCGCTAGCTTCTTTGTTCAAGCGAGTTGTACCTGATTCGTTGATAACTTTTGCTTGCTTGTTTTCCATATTAGAACTCCAATCCTTCCTTGCGTGCTGCGTCTGCTAGTGCGCTGAGGCGGCCTGCATAAAGGCGTGAGCCACGATCGAAGACAACTTTCTCGATCTTAGCCTTCTTAGCTTTCTTGCCGATTTCGCTACCAATCTTTGCGGCGAGTTCAGTCTTGCTACCCTTATCCTTGCTACCAACGGTGGTTGCGTAAGCTAGGGTTGCACCCTTATCGTCGTCGATGATCTGAGCGATGATGTGCTTGTTGCTGATGTTTACGCTAAGGCGTGGGCGTTCAGCGGTGCCATGAATCTTTGCGCGAGTGCGATTTGCTCTAAATTCTGCTTTCATGGTTTACTTCTTTCCTGCCTTACCGGCCTTACGGATGATAACTTCGTCAGCGTACTTGATACCCTTACCCTTGTATGGTTCTGGTTTCTTTAGTGCGCGAATTTCAGCAGCGACCTGGCCGACCTGCTGCTTATCGATGCCACTAACGGTGATGGTCATCTTGTCAACCTTGAGCTCGATACCTTCTGGAGCTTTGTATTTGACCGGATGGCTAAAACCAAGTGCCATTTCGATTTCTTTTGGACCACCGCTTAGGCGGAAGCCAACACCATTGATCTCGAGCTTCTTCTCGAAACCTTTGGTAACGCCCTGAACGGCGTTGTTGAGTAATGCGCGCTGAAGACCATGCCAAGCACGAGACTTTGGCTCGTCGTCGCTGCGCGTTACGATGATTTGGTTACCCTCGACCTTAGTCTGGGTGTTCTCCTGGACAGGGACAGTAAGCGTGCCTTTAGGACCAGCGACGGTGATTTCGGTGTCGCCGACCGTAATTGTCACGCCTGCTGGGATGTCAACAGGTAGTTTTCCGATACGACTCATACGTTCCTTTTGTTAATAATATCTTGCCTATTTTATCACAAAAAGACCTCTATTGCAAGAGGTCTATCTTTATTCATCCGAAAACTTTATTTGTAGTTTGCGCTACTTAGCGTGCTGATGATTTTGTCGAATTCTTCGCCGTAAGTTTCGTAATCGCGAGTCATAATTGTGGCGCTGTAATTGTTGATTTTAATTACAACTGCTACGCCATTCTTAGACTCTTCCTTTTTGTCGAGCTTACCCGAGAAGATTGTACCGGTTAAACCATTTTGGCTATAAGCTTGCGAGCTAATCAAATTGTGCGTGTATTGCTTGATTTGGTTTTCGTAGCTTGCTGAATTGATCTTGAATTCTAGGCCTTGGTTAGCGCTATTGATTGGCTTAGCGTAATCTGGACTGAAGTATGCAGCAAAGCTTGGCTCGGTGCTACTATCGTTATCGATGTAGACGTTCCATTCTTTTGGATATTCGAAGGTGAGTGCGCCAAAGTTGCTTGGGCCAGTGAATTCGCGTGTGGTCTTAGCGGATTTCTTTTCGTAGTTCTGATTGTCGATTTCGGCCTGCTCTTTTTTAGCGTCATTGACTTTGATGTCACGATCGGCAGAAACTTCGCGATTCAGAGCGTCATATTGTGTATAGCAATAGACTGCACCGACGATTGCTCCGATAGCAATTAGGAAGATAAAGATAATGAGGATGATTTCACCAATGCCCTTTTTCTTCTTTTGCTTTACGGGTTCCTGATATTTGAATTCTTGGTTTGGCGTGTTAGAATTCTGAATCACTTGATTGAGCATTTGTTGCGCTTGTTGATTGCGCATGTCCTGGTAACCCTGGTTGTCCATAGGCTGGTTGTTATTATATTGTGGCGCATTGAACTGCGGGGCTTGTTGAAGTGGCGGCAAGTCTTGGCCAGGATTTTGCGAACCAAAATTATTTGGATTTTGATTTGGATAAGGATTTCCATTATTCGGCATCATGCCTCCACCTTGTGGGAAGCCATTTTGCATGCCTTGACCGTTTGGATTCATATATTTTCTATTATATTTATGGTTAGTTGTTTTTGCAAGTTAGGCGACATTTTCGTCTTGTTGTGCGTCTTCGAGAATTGCTACAAGCTGCGAGCCGTTTCTGATATCTGTGTCGCGGACGATTTTTGTATAGTCGTACAGCATACCGGTATAGCGATTGTATAGTTTGAGGGTTTTGTTTTCGGTGATTTCTCTCGAATGCGTGCGGACGAGGTCGGCTAGGAGTTTGTTTACGGTATATATCGTTTTATTGATTGGAATATATGCTTCGTAGCTTTCCTCGACTTCTGGGACGTATAGTTTAATTAATACTTTATACTGCATTATTTATCCTGGTCCAAGACCGTCTTAGTTACGATGTATTCGCCATCTTTAACAACATAGGCGAGACCTGGGTAATTAAACTTCTTATCTTCGTCGGATGGTTCTCTAGATTCAATGATGCTTTGCTGACCAAGACCTGGGCCAAGCCAAATGCCGGTCTTTGGATCAATACTACTGAACCAGTCTTCTAGTTTGAGCGTGCGCATTTGTTCATAGCTATCAATAAGGAGATAGACGTTCTTCTTGCTGTTATTTGCTTGCTTCATGAAGCTCTGGAATATTTCTTGACCAGCTGCCGTGAGCGACTGTTTGTAACGTCCAGCGCCAATAATGAAGGTTACGCCGCAATCTTGTGCGTCTGTGCGGGTTTGGGCGTCTTTTTCTAGCGCAGCAAAGACAGCGTTCTTGTCTTGATCAAAGAATTGAATATCTACCATTGGCTTCTTGAAAATGCCTAGCAAATCTACGATGCGCACCTTAGTGTTCGGCGTCTTGGAAAGCACTGAAGCTAAGCCATACAAGAAGTTGACGTTTTGCTCGATTGCGCCAGCAGAAATGATATGAATCTTTTGCTTAAGGAAGTCGTAACGTGCGAGTTGCTTGCCGTATAGATCGATACCGATTGGTGCGTCATTGAGCGTCGTGATGTAGTTGAATAGGTCTGTGCTAGAAATATCGTCTGGAATTTTGGCGAGCTGGCGTACTTTACACTTGTAATAATCAACGCAGTTGTCGGCGTATTTACGGATGGTGTCGATTTCTTTTTCTTCGACGTCGATTGAGGCTGTTTGGAATTCGCAGTAGCTATCGACATTTGTAGCGTCAATCTTGCAGATGCCACGACCTTGGGCTTTCTTTGGCACGAGACCTTTGCGGCAGTTTGTAATAGAGCGATAATCTGCATCGTCTGCCATCTGCATCAAAATCATGTGGTTGAAGAACTGCATCGTGCGTGATGGGATAGTGTTTTTGGCGTTACCACTTAAAATGAAGGTGATACCGTATTTAGGGCAATCGCGGAACATATCGCTAAGCATCTGGACGGCTTTTGGTAACGTGTCCGAGAAAATATCGTAGCCATTGATTACTACAGTAATAAGATTGAGCTTTTGTTCCGAAACTTTGTTGTAATACTCGAAAGAGCCATTGTATTCAGAGAGTAATTCCTTGCGTTTGCTAAGCTCTTCGGCGATAATGCCAAGAACGCCTGCGACTTTGTCGATTTCTTCCTGGAATACAACCTCACCAACGTGTGGGAATTTGGCGAATTTTTTCATAGTTTCTGTGCCGAAGTCTAGGATATAGTAAGCGATTTCGGCTGGGTTATGGTCTACAATGCCAGACCAGATGATAGTCGATATAAGTTTTTCGATGCTACCATCACCCTTACCAATAATGGCAATGTTGCCGCCCGCAAGATCAATATAGAGTGGTGCCTGCATCTGTTTGCGTGGTTCGTCGTATTCACCTACTAAAACATTGTAGTTGTAGCGTCCTGGGCTAGTAATTTTGTATTTCTTGCGTAGATCATTATATAGGAAGAATGGTGGAATATTCTCGAGCCAGAGCTGGCGGTTCACGGTATTTGCTTTTTTGCCGACCTCAGAAATATACTGCACAATATTGATAAGCTGTTCGCCCTGTGCGGTCTGCTGATCTGCTGTGTCTTTTTCGTCTTCGTATGTCTCGATAATCTGGCCGATTTCGTTAATGCCCTGAACGGACTGATCGATTTCGTGCTTAGTAGAATCTGATGGGTAGTATTTTGCTCCAGCCCAGGCAGATTGGCCGAGGTTGAAGTATTCATCGGTACCGACTTGGAGATAGAACGCACCGGTTTGCTTGAGGTAAGCAGCGTCAGGCTTCTTCAAAATTTCGTTTGAATCGCTTTTAGTCTGAACCTTAAGGGCAACCTTGAACTTAGAGTTTGACCAAATCTGGTCATTGACGACGCCGGTTGGTTTCTGCGTAGCGAGAATCAAATGTACGCCCAAAGAACGACCGATGCGTGAGGTCGAGATGAGCTGTTCCATGAACTCTGGCTCTTGCTGTTTAAGCTCGGCGAACTCATCGCAGACGATGAGAAGATGGCTCATTGGTTCAGAAACTTGACCCTTGCGGTAGCATTGCTGATATTTGTAAATATCCATCGAGCCCTGTTTGAGCTTTTCGCGTGCATCGTTAAATACCGACTGGCGGCGCTTAAGCTCGGATTCGATAGCAGAAATCGAGCGGAAGATTTCAGACTTGTCCAAGTTTGTAATTGTGCCGGCTAGATGCGGAAGTTTAATTTTAAGCTCGGCATTTTCGAAGCTTTTTGCGAGACCACCACCCTTGTAGTCGATAAGGACGAACTGAACTTCATCTGGGCTGAAGTTTACGGCTAGCGACAAAATATAGGTAATAATCCATTCAGACTTACCAGAACCGGTAGTACCAGCGACGAGACCGTGAGGACCAAAAGCCTTTTCGTGGATATCCATCAAGAATAGTTCGCTGTTTTGATCGATACCAATTGGCACGGCGAGGCTATTGTATGGTGAATTATTTTTCCAGCGTGCTAGACAGTTGAGCTGTTCGACGCGGCCGCATTTGTACATTTCGAGGAACGGCAAGCTCTTTGGAAGCTCGAACTTGCCCTTTTCTATCTGTACTGGAATGTTTGCAAGGAGGCTTGCAAAATAATTCATGTCGACTAGGCCATGATTGAGGTCTGGCTTGAATTCCAGCTCCTTTGTACTGCTATCGCCCCAAACGATAACGCATTTGTCTCTTGCGACAGAAACAAAGTTGGTGGTTTCGGCTGGTAGTAGCGAGATGGTAGTTGTGGTTGTAAGGATAGAAAAACCTAGATTGCGTTTATAATGCAAAATTTTGTGAATCAGAGGGTTGTTTCTTAAATCTTCAATATTATCAATAATGAAAAGATAATATGGATGGTAATCGCGGTAAGTGGTGTATTTTTCGCTGCCGCCACCGTCATCCTCTTCTTGGACTGCTTCGTCGTTGGCTGCACGAGCATCAAAAAGTTTTTCGATTTCAATTGAGAAGCTTGAAAAACTTTCGATACTTGAAGCAAAATAGCGCTTATTATGTTCGTTATTCCAACAATGCGGAACTGTCTTGAGGAAGTCCCATTTTCTGGAATCTTTTGAATAGACGACTATCTTTAAATCTGAATAGCTATAGAGCGTGAGGATCTGCAAAAAGATACAATCCATAAACTCTTTTACGATATCTTCTTTACCGACAATGGCGCCGATTTGCTGATTGACTAGGCTGTAGCAAACTGGTGTATCTTCGAGCTGTAAGGAATCTTTGATGACTTTTTTGTATTCGAGCATCAAAAAGTCTTCTTCGTCGATGGAGAATTTCTCTTCTGGCTCTTCGAGGTCGATGTTGGTTTTGACTTCGCCAAGACCTACGCGTGTATATAGAAAGTCGTAGTGCGAAATATTGCGTTGCCAGAGCGAGAGCTTGCGATTTTGTACGATGTCCAAGCACTCTCTTGGTGATGGGTTGTTTGTAAGGAGAGTGTTGCGTTGGTTATCGCAAATAAACTTAATATTGTCTTCTTTGTGTTTGAGATACTGGCGATATTTATTAACACGTTTTTCTTCTCGCTTTTTTGCCTTTTTGTTAGCGTATGCGCGCGAAATATTTGGCCAAATCAAAGAACCGACAAGTGACATCACCATCATGCCGAGCGAAATATACACCATTACTTTGCTGCGGTTTGAGCTGAAAGTAAAATACAGCATCATAGCCATCGAGAGCGCGGAAGTTAAGCCCATAGTAACCCTTGGGCCTACCGTAAGAATCCACGGGCGTTTTTCTGGCATTTCAGGGGCCGGCGGCTCGTCGATTTTAACCGAAGCTTGGTAGGTGATGTAATTTAGGCGTGGCGATTTCTGATAGTAATCTTCTTCGGAATAAAGTGGTGCATCTCCGCCTTCTACTATTTCGTTGATTGGCGGGAGTTTTGGTCGTTCTGGCTCTTTGAGAACAATTTTGCTCGAGTTTACTTTGTAGAGATTGTCAGGTGTGCTAATAATGAGTTCATTGCCAATAAAAATAACTTTAAGGCCATAGAAAAAGATATAGTCGCCGTAGTGAATTTGCTGGTTATTATAGATGCGGCCACTAGATGTGAAGAAATTAGGCGAATTCGTTGTTGCGACCCATGCTGATCCTGACATGGTAATGCGCAAAGATTCTGGTTTGCCAGTATTGCTTGGATAGGTAATGTCGCAGTCTAGGCTATTGCCGATAGTTACAGTGCTTGGAATGATGCAGGTGCGGGATTTTGCGTAGTATTTTGGTGTAATTACGATGTTGTATTTGTGCCGTGTACGGATCGACTGAATACTGTAAATGCCGTATTGCTTAAGTGCAAAACTATCACCAGCCGCGTTGTCTGCACGGAAGTTTTTTGATAGGCGGATTACCCAGTTATTTTCTGTTGATAGGATATTTGCAATGATTTCGCCGTCACCATAAATCGGATACATACCGTTCGCGACGGGTTGTAGCTCCTGCGAAGAATAAAACGTGTCATTAAAAATATGGATTTTCATTGCTCAAAATACACCTACTCTAATAACTATATTTTATATTTTGGTTGAGCTTTTTTCAAGGCGCTTATGCTAATAAAAGGAAGCCCGCTTAGGGCTTCCTGGCTATTCGCTTGGGGGTGCTAGCGGGTTCATTGTGCTAGTGTTTTGATCCGGTAGCGGATATGAGGCTAGCTTGCCTTTAAATAAATCGTCTAGTGCTGAACTTTCGTTCATCTTTTCGACTATCTTTTTGTCGTTTTTGGCGTCATTTTTGATTTCTTCCTCGCTCTTCTTCGGTGTCGGGTCGGACTCTACTTTTGGCGGCTCTGGGATTTTTTCTATGGTGCTTTTTGGCGGCTCTTCGACTTTAGGCGCTTCACCTTCTGTCTGTTCTGGCTCGGCGCTCACCTGCGTTTCTTCTTCGTGAATTACTTCGCCGTCATCATTACGTTCAAGTTTGAGCTCCTGATTTTCGGTCTCTGGAATTTCTTCTTCGTGTCTCTCGTGGCTAATATAGAAGGTTGAATCATCGTCCATATATTTACATTATATCACTAGTTTTTGGCTGGATTTTATTGCATTTTGCGTATGTACTATTGACAAAAATGGACGTTTGTGGTATTATAAGACCATAAGCCTTTTGGGAAGGTCCCAAAAGAGTCCGTTCATTACTATATTGTGGAGGTATTTACCATGAAAAAGATTTCTGTTTTTGCATCTGTTATGTCCGTTATCGCTGTTGCTGGTCTTGCTGCTTGCCTTACAGGCTGCGGTTCTCAGACTGAAACTGCGAACACCACCAACCAGGCTCAGGTTGTTGAAGCTCAGCCGGTCAACGCTAACGCTTCTGCAGCTAAAGCTGTCCCTCTTTCCGATGTTCAGCCCGTCACCGAAGCCAATGACGTAAAATACGTCTATGACAAGCAGGTTGACAGAATGAACGATGAAAGCTGGGAGCTTTTCTACTCCGAGGAGAACCAGGCATATCTGAACGCTCTCAAGGGCAACGTTATCATCTTCAATATCGATGGCAACTACGTTGTTACTCCCGAGCAGTTCGAGCAGCTTAAGGTTATGGCCGACGAGGCTAACTGGTGTGGCTGCTTCGAGTGCGCTGTTCTCTACGGTAATGAGATCCCTGACCCTGATACAGGCGTTACCTGGTACACTATGTCCAAGGGTAACTTCTGGCAGTACTACAACGAGACCTATGTTCTTACAGACGTTGATCTTACCGACTGGTACGGCGAAGGTGGTCAGAGCCTCAAGAATCTCAAGTTTGACTCCGTCAGCGGCGTTCAGACAAGATTCGGCAAGATTACTCTCTGCACGCCTATTGTGTAATGAGATAATCTATCTACCTCCTCCGGCTTCAAAACCGGAAAGCCCGGGCTTCGTGCCCGGGCTATTTTATTAGTCGCTCTTTTTCTTTAATTGGAATAATTTCAGTATTTTCGATTCTTTCGACAGAATCTTCTTCGAGACTTCGCATCCTTTTATCTAGGGATGTGATTTTTTCTCGAATATTTTCGAAGTTGCGTTTGTAAATCCCCATGTCATTCTTAAGATTATTTTGCAACCAATCCCTATATGGGAATTCCGGGGGGATATACATATCCATATCGTTTAATACGGCTTGCAACTTCTCGATGCAGTTGTCTGCTTTCTCTTTTGCGCAGCGCTCTAAGCCGTCTTCTGGGTATGAAATTTTTGCCATGTTACTCCTGATTTGCGTCGCTCGCAATTTCGTCGAGCGTTAGCGCTTCGCTTTCTATTTCGTTGGCTAAATTTTCTAGCTCGGTGCAGATGGACATATGCTCAGCTTTATCGGAGCAGATGGTGGCAAAGTAGTAATTTGCTTTGCCGCCAATCCATTCCTGTGTCCCTTCTGGAACCTCGGATAGCCTTTTATAAAGAGCATCGAAAGTCTCGCTTAGCTGATTAGCTAAAGCTTTGATATCGTCTGCCACTTCTTTCATTTCGTTAGTATTTGCGTATGGTATCATTCTTTGATGCTCTTTATAGTTGTTATTTATTGGTTATTCCTCGTTTTGAAGGTCTTCGATGCCATGTCTGGCTTGATCGATATCCCACTGTAAGTGAGGAATAATACAATTTTCGATATATCCGATATATCCGCCCAAATCGTTAGAAATTTGTCTAGCTTTTCGAGCAGACGGTGTGCCGTTTTCGTCGATTGCGAGGTTATTGTCGATATTCGATGCAAGTGAATTAGCTTCTTCGCGTACCATTTTTAGGTTCCATAGTACGCGCCCAAGCCTTTCTTTTACATTGTCTCTATCTCTAATATCTCGCTCTAGTTCCCAAATTTCTGCCATTTGAAACTAATTAGGCTACGTCGATAGAACCAGCCTGGCTGCGGATTTCGCCAGCATCGCCAGAAACGTCGGTACCGATCTTGGTATCTGCTGCGCGGTAGTTGTCTGCAGCTTCGTCGATTTCTTTTTCGAGACCATGCATGCTCTGGACATATGCAGAGAGGAGGGTCTTGATTGCATCGAGGAATTCATGGAATGAGCTCTCGATGTTGGTACCCTTGAGGGTGATTTCCATATCTGGATCGAGGTTGAGTTCGTCGAGGATGGCCTGTGCGCCTTCAATGTATGAGCCAAGTGCGGACTTGAAGTTATCGACATTGTTTGTGTCCATACCTACGAAGATGCCATCGCTACCACCAACCTTTGGCATCCATTCTTCATACTTTGATTTGCCGTAGTCGATAGCTGCGCCACCAGTGTGGTCCCATAGCCAACCAAGCCCGTCGCCTGCCTTATCCCATAGGCCACCAGCTAAATCTGTACCCTTGTCGTAGAGGATACCTAGACCTTCGCCGAGGCTTGCGGTGTGTGCAGCTTCTGGCATTGGTACTTCGCGAACTTCACCAACGGTGCCTGCGATGCTTGTTGATGCTGACTGAATCTGTGAGCCAGTATTGTTTTGTGTGTGCTGGAAGCCACCAGTTGAATCTCCAACTGCCATAAATTATTTCTCTCTTTCTTTTAGAATAAATTAGTGATTTTTTATAGGGTTTATAATTATTCGCTACGTGGCTTTACGAGCTCTTCGTCAGCGTGGATAACCTCTGCACCCATGTTGGTGACAGTTGTCGAAAGATGTTCGCCTGCGCTTCTGATTGCGCTAACGATCTTCTGCAAATCTGAGCCAATGTTAGCTTCGAAAATCTGTTCGGACTGACCCTGCCAAATTTCGCGGAGGGATTCCTGAAGCTTTTCGTAGTTGTCGATTAGATGGTTAGCAGTATCATCAACGAGCTTAACCTGGATATCTTCTAGAAGTTGGTTAAGACCATTGGAATCGAATCCGACTGATGCACCTTCGATTGTTAATGCCATATTTATATGCCTTTCTTTATGTTAGTTGTATCAATAGCTGATTCCGTGTTGAAATTAGCTATTTCTGAATTAGTTTCAATGCTCGACTGTTGGAATACGGTTGCCCAGTTTTTGTCGTTTTCTTGCATTTTTAGTACGAGGAATGATAGGTCATCGGCGCAGTTTTTGATGCTGGCTTTGACGTTTGGGAAGTTGAGCTTTATTTCGTCATACTTCTCTACCAATTTCTCGCTAGGCTTGCCTCTGTAACAATTTGGGAGCCTTTCCATACAGGCATCGAGCTTGTCGAATAGTTCGGAAATTTTATCCTTGTAGTCTAAAACTTCGATGGATAATTCCTGAAGTTTTGTTTCGTGAATTCCGAGTAAGACATCAATATCTTCTGCCATATAAATTCGCCTCTAGCGTACCCTCGCTAAAAGCTTATCTTTACCTCCTTTCTTCTTTTTAGTTTACCATAATAATTTTAAAGAGAACAAAAAATATCCCCGAAGGGATATTTTTCTTAGATTTGATAAATTACCAAACCTTAACCAAGACCTCACCACCAAGCTTGTTCTTAACGGCTTCTTGACCAGTCATGATGCCCTTGCTCGTAGAAACGAGAACGGTACCACGGCCAGACTTGACCTTTGGAATTTCGCTTACACCGGCGTAAATGCGGCGACCTGGAGTCGAAACCTTAGAGATTTCGTTGATCATAGCATTTTCACCAGCTTTGTTGATGATGATGTGCAAGATGTTGCGAGGCTGTGCCTCTTCGATTTCTACCTTTTCGAGGTAGTGAATCTTTTGTAGCTTCTCAGCGACAGCAAGTTTGAGTTTGCTGGTTGGGACGCGGATTTCGTTTTTACCAACGGCGATAGCGTTGCGAATGCGCGTAATGAGGTCAGCTACTGGATCGCTAGTTTGAATAGACATATCTTTCCTTTCCTCCTATTACCAACTACTCTTTGTTACACCAGGGATTTCACCCTTGCTTGC
>JAZQSO010000043.1:0-4641 GCA_045630145.1 Candidatus Nanosyncoccaceae bacterium | reverse complement strand
GCTTAGGTCTTCGCTCAGATAGGACTTGTCTCCTGTGAGGTAACCTAAGGCAAGGGCAAGCTCATCTTTGCTCTGGGCGCCAAAAAGCTGCTCCAATTTTTTGGAGAAGCGCGAACGCAATTGCTGAAAGAACGAGGGCGGATCGGGTTTCGAAATTTCTAATAATTCGGGGCGAGAAAAGAATAGGGCGTATTTTCCGAAACCGGCACTAGGGGTCGCTCTTAGGGTTAGCTTGTCTCCTGGCTCGAGTGTATAATCCCCCTTTAGTAAAGAGATATATGCGGAGAATTGCTGCTTCTTACTGTCGATTAAAAGAGAGTTGCTTTCGAAACGCCAAGCATTATTTTTAATAGTTGGCGTGCTTGAAACTGTGACGACGACCTCGTGTTGCTTACCTAAATAGCTCGTCGCGTTGATCCTATCTTGGTTTATTCTTTCTGTGCGCAATACTCCAAAAAGCATTCCAGCGAGAACTGCAAAAAGCACGCGCCCAAAGGATTTAAAAACAAAAGAGTTAAAGAGCGTGAAGAAAAACGCCACCGCGGTTATGGAAAAGAGATTTATGCAAACAATATGATTGATAGATATGACTATAAAGAAAGCTACTCCAGCACAAAAGCAGAGTGGGGTGCAGGAGTAGTTGATTTTCTTTGCGTTTTTCTTCATGCAAACATTTTGCATATAAAAATAAAAAGATAAAGCACGAGCGAAATCTAACTGATTAGCAAATATAAATTTCGCTAAAGTATAACGGTCGTTAATGATAAAAATCTACAACTATTCGTCTGCTAGCAGTGAAATAAGGTAGAGTGTTATAATTTTTTCAAATGTCGAAGGTCAAAAACGTCAAAACTAAATTGCGTGCTCGTTTGCAGGCCATCAAGCCACATACGAAATATATTGCGAGCTCTATTATTTTCTTGGCGATTTTTGCGTTGTTTTTGACTTGGTTTATTGAGTATCGCTATTTTATTAACGATACGTGGCGAACTTGGGACTTTGTTTTTGGTAGATTCTTACCATTCATTTTTAATGCCTTACTAGTCTTCTTGGTGCTGCTAGCTCTCTGGGGTCTAACTGGCCGTCCAGCAATTGGTGCTTGTTCGCTTTGGATTATCATGACGATCGTTTGCTATATTAACGCGAATAAGATTATCGCACGCGCCAATCCGCTCTTGCCGGAAGATTTCCAATTGGCCGGAGCAGGTGGTAGTTTAACGAAGTTTATTGATCCGTGGTCTGTTGTGCGGTTGGTTCTAGCTTGTCTAACTGTTGTAGTAATTACAACGATTTTCTGTAAGAAGCTCGAGAAGCGACTAAATCTCAAGAACCCATACCTTAAAGACAGGAGTAAAAATTTTGGCCTGCGCCATATGCTTACTGCAAGGGTTGTTATTTTTCTCCTTAGCACGATGGCCTTCATGAATGTCACGGAATTTGCACGCCATAATTCAGGTGAGCGCTACGAGGATATTGCTTTCTTGAAATCCACTTTTACGGCTTGGAATCAGAATCGCAATTATGACGAAAATGGCTTCGTTTTGGGCTTTTTATATAATCTTCAGAAGCTCGAGGTGACTCAGCCAGAAGAATATACCGAGGAAAGCCTCGCTGAGATGTCTGCAGAATATAACGATTTCGCCGAGCAGAGCAATAAATCTCGTATCAATCCAGAAGAGGAAGACGTGAGCTTG
The DNA here is from genome assembly GCA_045630145.1 of Candidatus Nanosyncoccaceae bacterium. Taxonomy (GTDB): domain Bacteria; phylum Patescibacteriota; class Saccharimonadia; order Saccharimonadales; family Saccharimonadaceae; genus UBA2834. The sequence continues at coordinate 2,947 of JAZQSO010000043.1, read as the reverse complement.
GTTATTATCTTGAATGAATCTTTCTATGATCCAAGCGTCGAGTGGCAGGGCAAGAAATTCGAAGATTATTATCCTCATGACGGCGGGGAAATCCTTCCGAATTTGCGCAAGATTCAGGAAAAATACCCAAGCGGCAAGATGTATTCGACAGATTATGGCGGAGGCACTGCAAATATTGAGTTTGAAACTTTGACAGGTCTTTCAAACTATTGGCAGAATACGGTTCCATATACCGCAATTATTCCGAAGCTCAACAAAGTTCCTTCGGTCGCGACAATGCTTAAAGATGAAGGCTACGAAACCCTAGCGATTCATCCTTTTAATGGCGGAATGTATAAGCGCAATATCTCTCTCGCGAAAGAAGGTTTTGATGAGTTTATTACTGAGAGTGAAATGGAATATACGGAGCATGATGGCAACTCGGAATATATCAATGACCGCTCTGCCTACCGACAGACTCTAGATGCCCTAGATAGTACGAATAATAATCAAGTAATAATGCTTATTACGATGCAGAATCATACGCCTTATCATGAAGGTATTTATGAAGAAACGCAGTTTAAAATTACTGACGAGAGTATTGACGAAGAGTGGCGCAAACAAATTTCGACTTACTATCAGAGTCTTCATAATTCCGATGCCTATCTGGGCGAGTTTATTGCTGGCTTGGAGAAGTTGGATAAGAAAGTGGCGGTGCTGTATTTCGGTGATCATTCGGCTGGCCTTTTTGAGATTGTGCGCGAAAACGAGGATAAAGAAATTCGTGACCTCTCTCGCCTGACGCCTTACTTTATTTATACGAATTACGAAACCGATTATCAGATGGCGCATCTTCCGACTGTTACGCCGAACTGTATCGTAAATACGACATTAAACACCTTAAACTGGCAAAAAGGTGCACGCTATTATTTCTTGGATGAAGTATGTTCTACGACGCCAATTTTAGCGCCAAGCTACTACGATGATTCTGAGCTCGTGGACTCTGAGACGATCAAAAAATATCGCCTCTTGATTTACGATAACCTGAGCGGCAAGAATAACTGGCAAGAATAGAGAAAAATATTCCCCGTATGATATAATTTTAACGGGGGATTTTTATAAACTTTTGATACACTGATTAAAATCTAGAAAAGAGGAACTATGCAAATTCTTTGGATTGTCATAGCTCTTGTTGTTGGTATCGCGGTGGGTGCGGGGATTTTTGCCATCTACAATAAGAGCAAAGAACGTGGCGGCCAGAACAAAGCTGACGAAATCATTCGTAAAGCTAAACACGAAGCATCGGAGCTTGTTTTGAATGCCAAGAAAGAAGCAACCAAATTAACCGATCAGGCAAATCGTGAAGAGTCTGAGCGCCGCAAGGAGTGGCAGAAGACTGAGAAGCGCCTCACCGAGCGTGAAGATTCTTTGGATAAGAAGTTGGACCAGCTCGATAAGCGTTCAGAAAAACTTCGTCAGGACGAGGCTGAGCTCGAAGATCTGAAGGGCGAGATTCGCGATGTTCGCGATAAGGCCCAGGCTAAGCTCGAGAAAATCGCTGGCCTAACAAAAGAAGAAGCTTACGATAAGCTTGTTAAAATGGTTGAAAAAGACACTAAGAAAGATCTCGCCGACCTTATCGTGAAGCAGCAAAAAGCTCTTAATGACTCCGTAGATGAAACTGTTGAAGCAATGCTTTTGACAGCAATGGAGCGCATGAGTAGTGAAGTTACTGCAGACCGCACCGTCACAAGTATTAAACTCCCAGATGACGATATGAAGGGTCGTATTATTGGCAAGGAAGGCCGCAATATTCAGGCCTTGCAGCATGCCACTGGTGTTGATGTTCTCGTTGATGATACCCCAGGCATGGTAGTTTTAAGCTCCTTTGATCCTATCCGTCGCCAGGTTGCACGCTATGCACTTGAGCGTCTTATGAAAGACGGTCGCATTAATCCTGCAAGCATCGAAGAAGCTGTTGCTAAAGCTGAGCGTGAAATCGAAAAGGAAGTTGTTCGTGCTGGCGAAGATGCTGCTCGCGAAGTGGGCGTTATTGGTATCCCACGCGAAATTCTTCACCTCCTTGGCGAATTGAAGTTCCGTACCAGCTATGGCCAGAACGTTCTCTTGCACTCTGTAGAGATGGCGCATATGGCTGGCATGATTGCTGAAGAAATTGGCGCAGACGTAAATATCGCAAAGACTGCAACGCTCATGCACGATATGGGCAAGGCTGTTACTCACAAGATTGAAGGCAAGCACGCTGATATTGGTGCAGAGCTCGCACGCAAGTATGGTATGGATGAGCGCATTGTCCACGCTATTGCTGCACATCATGACGATATCGAGCCGACCACTCCAGAAGCTATCATTGTAAAGATTTGTGACTCTGTTTCTGCGGCACGCCCAGGCGCACGTAACGTCTCGGCCGAGAACTTCGCTGAGCGTATGCGCGGTCTCGAAAACGTTGCGACGAGCTTCCCGGGTATTGATAAAGCCTATGCAATCTCTGCTGGTCGCGAAATCCGTGTAATTGTTTCGCCGAAGGCTGTTGATGATCTTACTGCTCTCAAGCTTGCTCGCGACATCGCGAATAAGATTGAAGCTACGATGCAGTACCCAGGCGTTGTGAAGGTGAATGTGATTCGCGAAACTCGTGCAATCGAATACGCAAAATAGTTTTACAAAAGTCCCGCTTTGAAAGGCGGGCTTTTTGTTGCATGCAAAACTGAACGGCCGAATGTTTGCGCTTATGTTAAAATAGATATAAGATGTCTGAATTAGGTTCAAAACAAGGTCAAGACGAAAACAAAAATACAACGGTTTTTGATTCTGCAAATCTAGCCGAAAAACAAAAAGCTGAACACTTCACGAATGTTGAAGGCAGTGAAGCTCGAGCTAAGGCTGCTGAGCGTCAGGCAGAAGCGATAAAAAAGAAAGCGGAAGCTGCGCATGTAAACGAAATTAA
>JAZQSO010000042.1:0-3702 GCA_045630145.1 Candidatus Nanosyncoccaceae bacterium | reverse complement strand
CTCGTGAAGATATTATCTCGCTAAGAGCGGACGGCATCTTGCCAGAGAGTGTTTCATAATAGTCTAGGCAAACAAAATAAGCTCACGGAATGTGGGCTTATTTTTATGGCTCTAGCATTTCTTGGTCTAATTGTATTTGTTTACGCTTCGGGATATCGTCGGGGTAATATTCGGTGAGGCAATAAAAAAGAACTCCGCGATTAACGGAGCTCATTTTTGTTTGTCTATCTATAGAACTTGAGGGAAACGATAGGATCTTTACTTGCAGCCTTAATTGCTGGGTAAATACCGAAGATAACGCCAGTCGTTAAGGAAACTATAGTTGTAATTGTAACGATTTGCCATGAAATATGTGGAGCAAATGGCGTTACGAGTTGGATTAAGAATGCTCCGAGATAGCCGAGAGCGAAGCCCATAATTCCGCCTGAAACACTTAGAATTGTAGATTCGAAGAGGAACTGGCTAAGGATATTACCGGCGGTTGCACCGAGAGCTTTTCTAATACCAATTTCACGCGTGCGTTCAGAGACCGAAACGAGCATGATATTCATGATGCCGACACCGCCTACGACAATTGAAATGCCAGCAACAATTGTAAGCATTGCGGAAACAATTGAGAGTAGAGAACCGACAGGATGTAGGTCTTCACTGCCTGTTACAACTTGGTAAGTTTCGGTGCCTTTCTTGCGATCGGCGAGCAAGCCATTGATTTTTTCGGCGGTTTCTTTGACTTCGCCAGTGGTTGCAGTGCGAATATTAATCTGCTGAATCTGCAAGGCGCTTTCGAAAGTCTTAGCAAAGTCTACGTTGATTAAAATTGTATTGTCGAAATCTGTACCGTTGTAGTTGATTGGTTCGTCGATTTTTTCAAGAACACCAGTTACAATAAAGCGCTGATTATTGTAAATGAAAGTTTTTGTAATAGCATCTGGGCCGCCGTAGATTGTCATAGCTGCATCGTAACCAATAACTGCAGCATTTGGCTGTGATTCGGCGGTGAAGTGCTCACCTTTGTAAAGTGGCAAGTTTACGACTTCAGATAAATCTGGGCTGGATGCTAGAACGTTGAATGGGCCGTGCGTTTTTTCGTTTGCAATGATGGACGCACTCGAAATTGCGATAGGTGCGACGTTTGCAACGTTGTCGATTTTCTTGATTTCGCTAACATCTTCGAGGGTAAGGTTCGACTTGGCGTATTTGTTGCCATCGCTAAGTTCTTCAACGATGTTTTTAGCGATATCACGATTGTTGTTTGGACGTACAAGAATCAAATTTGCGTTGTTCTTGTCGTCGTTTGTGCTGATCAATCTGTTAATGCCGCCGGTTAGGGAAAGGATTAAGACGATTGAGGCGACGCCGATAGCAATACCGAGAGCGCTAAGGAAGGTGCGACCGCGATTGCGGCGAAGGCTCTCTTTAGCTAAGCGGAAGTTGGTATTAATCATGAGTGCCATTTTTAATCCTCCTTTCCTTTCTTAGCTTTCTTTGAGTGTTTCTTGACTTTATCTTCTTTCTTAGACTTGCCAACTTTTTTAATGCTTGTGAGCTTTTTGGTCAAGCTACTTAGTTTTACAACTGCGCGACGTTTGCGTGGTTTTTGCTCGGTCTTCTTTTCCTCTTTGGCTTCGTCTGGCTTTGGCGCATCCTTGGCAGTTGCTGGTTTTGCCGTATATGGGCTGTTGTGAAGTTCGCGCTTTTTGAGCGTGCGAGGCTTTTCTTCTTTTTTCTCTTTTTCCTCTTTTTCTTCACTCTTTTCTTCTTGAACGGTTATATTCTTGCCAGAAACGACAACTGGAGTTTCTGAATCAACGTTGATCTCTGGTGGTTTTTGGCGCGAAAGCACACGGACGGAAATCTTTTCTGGAACAATACTGCCAGTAGGTAGGTCATGGTCGGCGACAGTCTTGATATCTGTGTCGATGCTACCATCAAGCATATTAATAACACGAGTTGCGTAAGCGGTTAGGTCAGGGTTGTGTGTGACCATGATAATGGTGTTACCCTGAGAGTGAATGTCGCGAAGCTCTTCCATGATGATGTGGCTAGAGCGGCTGTCGAGGTTGCCGGTTGGCTCATCAGCGAGAATGATTGAAGGCTTCGTAATTAGACTACGAGCGATAGCGACGCGCTGCTGCTGACCGCCAGATAGCTGGTAAGGCATGTAGTATTCGCGCTTCTGGAGATGGAAGTGCTCGAGAATATTGTCAGCAGCTTTTAGGCGGCGAGTCTTGGTGACGCCATTGTAGATAAGTGGCAAAGAAACGTTTTCGATAACGGATAGGGTAGGGATTAGGTTGAAGTTCTGGAAGATGAAACCAATTTCCTTGGCACGAAAATGCGCTTTCTTGCGAGCAGAAATTTTGCTAGCTTGTTTGCCATGAAGGTAATAATCGCCTTCGGTTGGTTTGTCTAGAAGACCAATGATGTTTAAAAGAGTAGTTTTGCCACAGCCAGAAGGGCCCATGATCATGATGAATTCACCACGTTTGACAGTAAGATCGAACTTGTTGAGAGCCTTGGATTCTGCATCGCCTAGGCCATAGAATTTCGAGACGCTCTTGAGCTCGATGATGGTTTCGTTTTCTTGTTTCGACATTGCTCGCTATTCGTAATTAATTGCTATAAAACTATCTTTAATTATACACGCAATATAAGGATTTTTGGGCGGGCTATTTCACAATTTTTTAGGGAATTTTTGCGTTTTTTACAACAGGAAAAAGCCCGCAAGATTTTGCGGGCAGAATAGCATTACTCGACCATGAGATAATCCAGTGCGGCTTCAGACAGGGTGATGCCTTCGGCTGCATAGAGCTCGAGGAATTCTTTGAACTGATCGAGGAGCTCCGTGAGGTTATAGAGGCTATGTGTGTCGGTATCCGCAAAGATGACGTCATCGATGCCCTCGAAACCGGTGTCTATCTCGTCAATAGTGATATTGGGGTCGGGGTGGATAAACTCGGTGTCTTCGGTGATTTCTAGTGCGGTTGCGATGTTAGTGATGTCCTCTTCGTCGAGTGGAAGCTGTGAAAAGATAAAGGTGCGTCTAGGTATTTTTGCTTCGCTCATTTTAATCCCTCCTTTTTGGCTTTGAGCAAGCAATCGGATGGGTAAATAGTAGAATAATTTGGGTGGTTTGTCAATCTGACGAGTGGGCATCTGAATTGCGTGTGGTGATGTTGGTGCGTTTAGATTTGGCGAAAGCAATAATTGTGATATAATAACGGAAGATTTGGAGAGGTGTCCGAGTGGTTTAAGGAGCACGCTTGGAAAGCGTGTATGCGGGCAACCGTATCTGGGGTTCGAATCCCCATCTCTCCGCCAGGAATAAAAATGACCCGAAGGGTCTTTTTTGTTTCTGGCGGAGAGCATGTGGTGAGAATCTCAGCGGGGTTCGTCCAATGCCCGGCGAGCGTGCGAGCGACGGCGCATTGTTTATATCCCCATCTCTCCATCATTATTATTTGCTAGTTCTGCATATTGGGCTTATGCTAAAATAGACTTATAAATTTGGTGAGGAGGTTTAATGTATAGTAACGAGAGGCGTTTTGGCGCTGCTCCGGCCATGCCGGATCCGAGCGAGAAAAAGCCTGAGAATGATTCGAAGGTCGAGAAGGTGTCGCAAGACGTTGCGGCCGATACTCAAAGACCGGTAATGGAAGAAAACGTTAAAGCTCCCGAACAAGATACTATCGACACCAATCA
>JAZQSO010000041.1:0-6619 GCA_045630145.1 Candidatus Nanosyncoccaceae bacterium | reverse complement strand
ACCGCCTACTAAGAAGTTTGGACCATGTCTCGAAGAACTCGTAATCATATTGTCGTGCGGATAGCCATTGAAGCTCGATTTATGAGAGATGTTGTGAAAATTTTGGCCAATATCAAAGATTGCATAATGCTGTTTGAATTTCGTAAAGGCCGTCTCTTGACTATCGCTTGTGCCATAACCCGCTTTATCCGAGGCTTCGACAAAGCTCTTTGCAGCTTCATAGAGTGAACCGTGGTTTTGTAGAACCCAGTTCTCAACACCAATACCACCAATGCCACCCTTCGTAGGGTCCGACCCATCAGATTGTACCTTTTTATAACATCCAGCTTGCTTCATGAGAGCCTTAGCAATAATCACATTAGCGACAACTTTCTTTTGTTTGTCTGGGTCGCCCACCATCGCATCATAACGTTGCGCAAGCACCATATCCGTTGATGCATGCATGCGGTCGATTTTTTTCGAAAAGGAAATATCTATATCAATTTCTTGAGTCGAGCCATCAGGTAATTCTACATCCAATTTACCTTGACGTATGCCATCAACCACAGTCAATGCGTCGTATTGCTCTGACAGTAGCCCAATTAACTTAGGCATATTATCCTTAATATCTCTTTCGTCCATCGTAAACATGAGATCATAATCACCATCATGCGGCACGTTTGCATCGCGGCCAGTAGAGCCCGTACTAAACATATTAATCGTTCCAGGCTCGCTATTGCTTAGCGAGGCACCCATCGCCACAAAACGCTGTTTGAAATCATCATCAAATAAATCGCTCTCAAGTACTTTTTTCACGATATCCGTCTTAAGCACTTCATGAACCCTAGCAGTTTCCGCCTTTTTATCTTCAAAGCCAGAAACCAAAGCATCGAAACTAATGTCGGATTTTAGCCCCTCCGTAAGCGAAGCAGGAATATCTAGCTTGTCCGAGAAATGAAAATCCGCCATATCGCTCTTGACATCACCATTTACAAAACTTAACGTACCATATTCCGCAAGACCAGAGAATTTCTCGCGTTCGCGATCGAAATCTTCCGGCGTAAAGAGCACCTCACCGGTCGTGCGGTCGACAATCGGAATATAACAACCATTTTTCACGATTTCAAAACTAAGTCGAGGAAAGCTATAACCATCTTTTACGGCAAAAGCATCTACATCCATCGCTCCGAAGCCAGTACGACATCCTCTGAAATTCTCATATCCACTGCCAGGTCTTTTATACATTTCATATACACCGGGCTTATACTGCTTATCTTCTTCACCCGTTTCGACAAAACGCTCATCCTTTCGAAAAACCGCCACAATATCTGTGACCGTGGTCGCGCTCGTATTGTTCATTAGCTCCGTTATGGTTACCCCTGAACCTCTTTCATTTTGCATCATTATTAGCTCATTACTACCTGAGGCCGTATCAGCATCCCAATGCGTCATATCTTGAGTCGAGAAACCACCGAGCATTTCCGGCGATACGAAGCCATTCTGGAACTGTGTATCGAGATATAAAATCGAGCCACCTTTGACATAGTCTTCTGCGCTAAATTCCTTAAGAATAAAGTGCCCCTTATTATTCGGATCTTCAATTACTTGCTCACGATTATGCGCATCGCGCTCCGAACGAACCTTTTCCATTTCTTTCAGAATATCTATCGGACGAGAAAGGTCGTGTCCAGCAGCCAAAGTAGCTTCCGCTTGCATGTACCCCGGCAAATCAAGCATCTTCCGACGAGGATCGTCTGAGGAAAGCTCAGACATCGCATCTCCGCCAGTGGATAGGCGCCCCTCCTCTTCATTTGCAGCAATCAAAAATTCTTTCAACCCTCTATTCCCGGAACGCATTGCCGCACGCAAAAGATCCGTTGAAATAATCGAGGCCTGTTCGCGACGCGAAGCTTTTCTTAAGACAGGTGTACCGCTTTCTGCTATGTTTTCGCCCCCAGCCGAGAGATCAAAGTAGATTGCCGCACGTGCAAGCTTTTGATAAGTTGGCATGTTTGGATTCTCAAAGAAATGCTGTATATCATCAAGATATTTTTCTGCAGTAGTCGTATTGGTCGGGTCCATTTCCGTAGCTTCAATCGCTTGTCTGAGTGCATGTTCTGCAAACCGACGCAGTTCAGTCGACGATGATTCTCGCATCCTATCAAATCGTTCAGCAAGCCCCTTGTCCCGTTCGGTCATTTCCATAACTTCTTGAATACGAGTTTTTTCTTCTGGGCTCAATAAAGGCTCTATGTTTTCAAATTCAGACTCATAGCGCCACTGAAATGCCGCACCCAAAAAAGCATCATGCTTTTCGTCTTTTTTGCTTTTTAGTACCGCATCGGCATAATCCATAAGACCATAACTATCTCCGAAACCTGTTCTTAGCTCTTTTTTGCGCACATCTTCAAGCGTTGTTTGTTCCAAAGCCTTGTATCGTTGCAGTAAGCTATCGTCACTCAAGTCATCGCCATAGTATTGACGTAACGCATCAAGCAGCGGCCCTTTGTCTTCTGAACGTTGCGCCAGAGTATCAAATAGAAGTTTAAAGTCACTCCGTTTGAAATCATTTCGCGACTGCATCATATAATCCACATCGCCACTCTCAGCAATCGCGCGACGAGAAAGGCGTAATTGACTAACATCTATGCCTTCCGATTGACGTATTTTATAGAGCATCCCTAGACGCTCTTTCGTCAAAGTGCCATTGGCATTTTCTTGACTCAAAAACTCAGACAATACACTGCCGCCCCGAGTAAAAATGCTCGCGCAAGATATAACATAATCCTCTCTTCCGCTCTTGAGACAGGCAACCATTAAATCTTTCGAATCTTCCCCCAAATCACTTAATATGGCCCCGCGCGCCCTTTCTCTCCGACGCACTTCGTTCAATGTCTTCAAATATAAATCCGCTGCATTGCCGTTCTCTTGTTCGCTAGCCGATATTTGTTCGATAGCTTTTTTACAGAGAAGCTGGGAAAATTCCAAGCTACTTTGTTTCCGTCCAAAAAGATCTATACCATCAGCAAGCAATTCTTCGTTACCGCTGTCCACGCAAGCATGCATTAATTCGTGCGTCAAGCTACCAAGCCATCCATATTCATTCTCTCCCACCTTCTCCTTCAGAACTTGCACGTAACGCTTGTCTACTTCACTAGATTCGTCACTCGAAGCGGCAATCTGCTCTAATACCTTTGCACAACAAAAATCAGTCTTAGCTCGGTCCGCAAATGTCTCGAGAGGGTCTTCGCACGATTGCTCCATAACATCCACGATCCATTCTCGAACATCTTGCTGCGACCTTTCGCTTAGACCAAAGCTCGCTAAATATTCAATTGCGACGTAATCCGCTTTCTCTAAATTTCCAGCATCAAGCCCACCAGTTCGCTCAAACGACTTTACAAATCCATCACGAAAAGCCGATTCATTCAAAAATTCTTCATCAAAAAACCGATTACTAGTCCAACGCAAACAGCCACCCGCAACAAACAATAATTCATCCACTTGCTCGCGCTTCGCCGCATCTTCGACGTCCGCATTTGCCTCTACCACATCGCGATATTTCAGCATGAACTTATCAATCGAGTCTTGTGCTGCTTTCTTAGCTTCTGGGGTCGCATTGGCATCTTGCAAAACATCAATGGAGCCAGAAATATAGTCTGCCATCTTGCCAACAAATCGCTCGCTATGACTCCATATATAATCATCGTGTTGATTGTCTAGAACTTGCTTATCCAAAAACGCAAGAAGATCTTCGGAACCTTCTTCTTGACTTTCGCATCTAGTAAAAAGATGGTCAAGTGCTTCCGTTTTTCCTATTTTATAATCCGAAGGCATTAAACTAATCCTGCGCTTAACCTTGCCTTCGTTCTCATCGTTTAAATAATCAACAAGAACCTGATCGAGCGATTGCTCCGAGGCAGTTTTCTCGTCGAGTCCGCTATTCAGGTTTTCTGCCCGAGTCTTAACAAATTTTTCAACATAAGAATAATCTAAAATATCCGCCAATTTTCCAACATTCGCGTCTTCCATTGTCTCACCTAGCGCGATTAGGTCTCCGACTTTAACTGGCTGCGCCTCTTCATCGCCCCACAAAGGCAAAGTAGCCTCCGCGAACGGCGCTAAATATGTATCTCGTATGTCAGAGTCACCAAGCACAGCATGATAATCTAGGGGATATTCACCTCTCTCCGAGAGATCCTTGCTATCTCGGAATAAGATATAAGCCATCGCATTTGATAGCTCCAACATAGTTGGTTCTTCGCCATTTCCAACTTTCTCATTGACTAGACCAACATACTTATCCGTTCTTTCTTCTAGCTCATCCTCGCCAATATTCTCGAGATTCGCATATAGATCGTAGAGCGTTTGCTCGAAGGTTTCTGCGGGCGTCAGCTCTAGCTCGTGATTATCTTCAGTTTCTTGCGCGTCTTCGCTAAGGTCGCCGGCAGATTCTTCCTGCGCATCTTCATCAGGGCCTTCTTCGGCCTGCGACGTGTTCCAGCCTTTGACGTCCATGTTAGCCCATTTATCGGCCTCTGGATTTGTTGCGCTCTCGTTATTGGACGCATTTTCGTAGCGACGCGTATCAACCATTTACCTCATTTTAGCATAAACGACTAGTGTCACCTCGGTCTACAGAAGAGGAGCTTTGATATAATAGCAGTAATGAAACTTTTACTTCATACTTGCTGTGCGCCGTGCAGCGTTTATTGCATTAAGACTCTCCGCGCCGAGGGGATTGAGCCGACTTTGTATTGGTATAACCCGAATATTCATCCGTATGCGGAGTATAAGGCGAGGCGGAATTGCTTAGTTGATTACGCGAAGTCCAAAGACGTTGAGCTGATTCTTGAGGATGCTTACGGCCTAGACGAGTTTTGCAAGAATGTCGCAGATAAGATTACGACACGTTGCCAGGATTATTGCTATCCGAAGCGTTTGAGGCAGGTTTTTCAGTATGCCAAGGAGCATGACTTTGACACAGTTTCGACAACACTGCTTTATAGCATTTACCAGCAGCATGATTATATTGCGGAGCTGATGGACAAGCTAGCCGAGGAGTTTGGCGTGGCGTGTTTGTATCGGGATTTTCGCGAAGGCTGGCAGGAAGGCCAGGACGAGGCGCGAGCAGCAGGATTATATATGCAAAAATATTGCGGCTGCGTTTTCTCCGAGGAAGAGTCTATGATTGGTCGCGAGATTAGCAAAAAGATGCTCGCAAAGGGCGTTTCGCCAACCAATAAAAATGTGCGCGAGGTAATTGAGGCTGAGAAAATTGACGGCTTGGTTGTGCCTGGGGCGATCAAAAAGAGTTTTTCGCGCGAGAATTAGCGCTTCTTGATTTTCTCAATAATCTTCTCGATTTTGTTTTGATAGTAGAGACCGCAAATGAGGCGGAAGATGCCCCAGATAATTAAGCCGGCCGTCGCGAGGAGTACTAGCGGATAGAAGCCGTCGCTCATCGCGAGGAAGATTAGAATTGCACCGCCGAGAGCGAGAAGAATGGCACCACTACCAATCGTGCTATTGGCTTGCTGCCTGGCGTTTTGCAGCTCGGCCTGAAGATCGAGATGAAAGTTGCTGTTATTATGAGGCTTATCTAGAGAATTTATAGCTTCATAGTTCTCGAAGAAGGTCGTCATGTCGCGACTATCGTAATATTTCTTCACAAAGCGAGCCCTAGAGGTCTGGCCTTTTGTGATATGCTCGTAGGCTTTTTGGATTTTCTCAAATTTCGCCGCATCGCCACCACGGTCTGGGTGATTTTCTTTAACTCTCGCGCGGTAAGCTTTCTTAATTTCGTCTTCACTAGCGCCAGCTTTAACACCCAGGATATCGAAATCATTAGATTTAGAGCCGCCAAGGAGGGCGAGACCAATACCGATTTCGTATTTTGTGCCGTTTATGTCTTCGATAGCCCAAAAACCTTCCTCGTCGCCAAGAGCGCTAGCAGCATAACCTTTGCTACGTAAGAGTTTGTGGGCATAGTTTACAGCATATTCGCGGTTTACGAAGCGGCGAGTCTCGACTACTCTGCCGTTTTTGGCGATTTTTAGATCGTAGCGTACATCGACATCGGATTGAGGCTCGATTTTAATATTAAAATCTCTACCATCCATGAGGAGCATTTTGAAGCAGTCTGGAGCATATCGATCAAAGTCGGCGATTTTGATATTTGCCGCATCAATACAGGCGTTGAGATAGTTGATGGCGAATTGATAAGAAGAGAAACTAGCCGCGGCATCTAAGCCTTTCGTAGCAAAGGTGACTAAATATTTCATTATTATTTCTTGATTACGCGTCTAGTTTTATTTTCTCTTTTATATCATATTTGAGTTATTTTGTCAATGAAGAGCCTCTTGTGTTCTTTTGCGCGAGAAGCAACTTAATTAACTTAGTTAACTTAGTTGCCTTTACCGAAAAGACATATTGATTTCTGAGCTGGATTATTCTACACTTTAAATTGAAAATCATTTTCAAATTACAAAAAGATGAGCGAAACATATAACACTAAGCCCCGCCAAAAAGTCTTAGCCTTAATTAAAAAGCAGGTGAAAGATTTTACTGCAAAAAGCATTTACGAGGAATTGAATGGCGAGATTGGCCTTACGACCATCTATCGCTTCATCGAATCGCT
>JAZQSO010000040.1:0-3299 GCA_045630145.1 Candidatus Nanosyncoccaceae bacterium | reverse complement strand
TTTCTGAATAGATAATTCGTTGGCTTTTTGGCGCTTTGCGGCCTGCTCTTCAGCTTTTCTTTTCTTGGCTTCGGCTTGAGCGAGGATCTTTGCGGCGCGGGCAGAAGCGCGGACGTTTTCTTTATCTGAGCGAGCATTCTTGACAGTCTTGGCGCTTGTGTCGTCAATATTGTAGCCTAGCAAAGTGCGCTTTTTGTTTTTGAGCCTTGCGATGCGTTGCTTGGTTGCCTTAATTTTTTCTTCATCACCAGCATTTTCGTAAAGCTCGAGCAAATGCTTGAGGACGTTTTCGTCTGGGTTTAGTTCAAATGCGCTTTCGAGGGATTCGACGGCCTTGGTACGCTTACCGACCTTTTCTAGAGCCTTAGCATAGGCAATGTAACGGGCTGGTTCGCCGCCGTCAATTTCGATAGCGTGCTCGAAGGCCTGAACAGCTTTTTCGAAGTTGCCTGTTTCGTAGTAAATAAGACCAACGTTGTGAAGGCTAGATGCGTTGTTGTCTAGGCTTTGGGCAATCTCGAAACACTCGATCGCTTCATCGAAATGTTTGTCTTTGGCATAAATAATACCTAGGCGGTTGTAAGCTGCGGCGTTCTTTTCGTCGAATTTGAGGATTGTAAGAAGCGCCTTCTCGGCACGAGCTGGTTTCTTTTCGCGGAGCGAGGTTTGGACGACGCGCCAGAGTTTCTTGGTTTGATTGTTGGCTTCAGCTTCTTTTTCACGCTTCATGTCGTGATAATTTGGAATGAAAAAAGCCACAAATAAACATAAAATAAGAATAAGCACTGCTGCTAACATAGGTCTATTATATCATACTCCCTGCTTAAAGCATATTCGCGATGAACTGAATACGAATGTTGCCACTCTCTGTTATTGCTTCGCAAGCGGCGGCAGCTTTCTGAGCTTTTTCGAGGAAAAGTTTGTTGCCAGTTTTGTAATAACTTTCGAGGCAAAGTTGTGAAGCGCAGCGTGTAAATTCGATAGCCTTAATGCGGCCGGTTTTGGTATCTTTTGCATATGGGTCGATAATGTCTTGTAAATCTTTTGGCTGAGCTTGAATGAGCTCTTTGACTTTGGCGCGCATTTTAATATCGATTTTTTCTGGGTCGAACGGCGTCTTATTTTGAACGTAGCAAAAAGCGCGCGACCGAATAGTTTGCAAAATGAGATTCATTTTTGTCGTGAGAAAGACGTAGTGGATCTTATTTCCGGGTTCTTCGAGTTGCTTAAGGAATGAATTGGCGGCTCCATGCGTGAGGAGTTCGGCTTGCTCAAAGACCACAAAAAGGTCGCTAGTCTGCTTACTATTAATGAGATCAGATAGTTTTTCGATTTGCTCTTTTTTGATACTGTTTTCGTCTTTTTGTGGCGCTATATGGATGGCTTTTGGTAGGATTAGGGTTTGGTCTTGAGTATCGGAAAGTTCAAAAATGCTAAACCCGCTCACAAGCGCAAGCTTCTCGATTTTGTCGACGCCATCGAAATGCATTATTTGGCCTCGAAGTATTTATTGAATTCCTCTGGCAATTTGGATTCGAAGATTTTGCGTTCGTTGTGCGGCTCGCCTGGAATGGTGATTTCTAGGCTAGCGGCATGTAGATACATGCGGTCGGCTTTGCGACCTTTTGGATTGTATACTTTGTCGCCAAGAATTGGGCAACCAATATAGTTCATATGAATACGGAGCTGGTGTGTGCGACCAGTTTTTGGCCTGAGCTCGACAAAAGATAGACCATTCTTGCTCTCGAGAACTTTGTATTCGGTGATAGCTTCTCTGCCGTCTACGTCTGGAATGAAGGTTGTAGGATATTTGAGATTGCGTGTTAGGGGGACGCTAATAATGGCGTGAGGCTGTTTTGGCTCGCCTTCGACGATAGCATAATAGATTTTGTGCGCGTGGCGTTCTTGGAATTGTTTCTGCAAGAAACCCTTAGTCTCGACGTTTTTAGCGACAGCGATAACGCCCGAAGTGTCGCGGTCTAGGCGATGAGCGAGATCGCCAAAATCGTCTATGGAAGATTCCGGAAGGTATGCTCCCTTTTTCATGGAAAGCATGCCGGCTGGCTTATCGAAAATAATGACATTATCGTCTTCGTAGATAACAGGTGGCTTCTCGGCAGAGTTCTTTGGTTCTTCGAGGAGAAGCTCATCTTCCTCGGTGACTGGCGTGCTGGCAACGGTCTGGACTTCGCTATTGACTTTAACGTAGCCGAGCTTGATGAATTTTTGAAGCTCGCCACGGCTATAGCGAGGATAGAAGTTCAAAAGTGCGATATCTAGACGCTCAGAATTGTCTTCTTCTTTTTGATTTTTTGGGGTATCAAAAGGAATATCGCCATTGATCTTGCGGGATAATTCTGGTTTGCTGAACTTCTTGCTCATATAACCATTATACCCTATTTTTCGTTTGACGGCTAGCCGAATTTATTTTCTAGTATTCTTTGTTTTTGGCTTTTTGCTGATTTTGAAAATATTGATAATAAGGAGGATTGAATATATCAAAAAGCAAACTATGGCTAGTGGATATGTTCTGTCGAGATCCCAGACATTCCAAGATAAGGTGTAGTGGTTGTAGTTTCCGTTTGCTGCGCTGATTATAAAATTGACAATTATCAAAAGAACCGAAATGAGCGCGATTATATTAAGGAATAATTGGGCTTTTCTCGGTTTTAAGAATACTGCGACGAGGGTTAAGGCTGCGGACGAAATAGCTAAGTAGGATACTGGCTTTAGGTCTGTAAAGAGGGTTCTTGAATAGCATTTTGGTCTATTAATTAAGATTTGGCCATTCTTGACGGATTCTTTTGCGCTTGCTGGTTCGCTGATCCTGTAATCTTCGCAAAAAGATATATTTACAAAGAATAGCGAGACTGCGCTAAAGATTCCGAATAGTATGATTGCTATTTTGAAGATAGCTGCTTTCATATATCCCCTTAGTATTTATTGCTCTTGCGTTCGTCGATATATCTCTTGCCTTCGCGCTTGGCTTTAGCTTTGGCGCGAGCGAGCTCTTGATTTGTGATTGGTTTAAAGCGATTCTTTTGAAAGTTATCCATGCGCTCTTTGCGCTTTGCTGTTACAGCTTTGAGAGCTTTGTCGTATTTGGACCTGAAGGTTGGGAACGCGTTCAAGAGACGGCGCTGTTGCCAGGTAAGGAGACGGACCTTATTCTTGCCGAGCTTGAGGTATAAGACGCGGTGCCTGCCACGATTTAAAACGTTGATTGGGAAGTTTGCGTTGAGCTGCTTCTGGATATTGCGCAAGGTGCGGTTGAATTTAAGTCGGATCGTAGCCATGTC
>JAZQSO010000039.1:0-6749 GCA_045630145.1 Candidatus Nanosyncoccaceae bacterium | reverse complement strand
GAAATATTTTAAATGTCGCACAATGTATATTTTACGACATAGGTATATTTGAAACCCAGTTGATTGGACAATCGTCTATATAGAATAACGCTTAAGGCTAATCCTCTAAAATAGACAGCGCCCTCTGCGTAAGTATCCTTTCGCAGACATATAAACACTCATAGATCGCACGAAATACCGAACAGAATAACCAGCTTCGAAGACTAAACAAGTTTATTTAGTTAACTAAGTTGCTTCTACAGATACAAATATAGCGCTGCCACCGAGCAATCAGAAGACCGAACAGCCACTAATAAACACCTTAAAATGATGTATTTTCCTCAACGAAACGGCTCCCCCTATCCCAAAAACACCTTGGGGGAGTCCAATTATTTGACAAAGATAGCCCAAAACACCGCGCGACCTCCGTAAAATCACATATTATGCCATATTTAACCCCTTAAAATCCCCAAAATCTGGCCCAAAAATCACGTTTTCCGCCTTCCCGCCTCCACCCCCGTTCAAAAACGGCGTAACCCCTGTCCGTGCATAGTCGCTGCCAGACCCCCTTCCAGACAAGGATCGCACCAAAAATCAGAAACCGAACAAAAACCGAACATTAGGGGACAATAGAAGTACAAAAATCCGAAACCTTCAAAAACCGTCAAAAAGTATTTTTCTTTAAAATCCAAGCCACCAACCTGCAAGACGGTTAGAGCCCCTACTTGTAATACGCGCGCCCTTCCACGCGCAAATCAACATATCCAGGCTCAATCCCCTTCTCTTCGAGATAAGCCTTCATTCTGGCCAAGTCCTCAGCCTGAACTGCACTGCCCCGGTCAAGCGACATCTTATAATACTCGTTACGCCCATCAATGAACACACGAATCTCGCGCGCTTTCTGCGCAGGTAAAACCACATGATCTATCCAAATCTGCTTATAAGCCAAATCTGTTTCTAGATTAATTACGAAGTCCTTTACGCGCCTACTGACATTATCGCCCGCGTTCTCATCCACAATCTTAACGGTCGGCTCCGGCTCAGCCATCGAAGCTAGCTCCAGCTCGCGTGCCTCACGCTCCGCTTTTTGTTTCAATGTAAAGTTAATCGAAAAAACCACAATAACTATACCAATCAAACAAAAAGCCGAGACTACACTTACATATTTGAACTGACGTTTCTTCTGATCCTTCGCACGCTTGCGCTTTGCTTCCAAAGTCTTACGCGCATCGCCAGCCATCGTCTGGCCAATATAAAAGCCACGAGACTTTCTGAGCATCCTTTTTTGGGCGCGCGAAGCCTCAGGACCATCCTCGTATGAGTTATTCCTATTTGAAGCTTCGCCTTTGTAGCCACCCAAAAATTTCATATATTATGCGTCCTGTAATACTTCAAAACCAGGCAATTTCTTGCCGGACAAAAGTTCCAAGCTAGCGCCGCCACCTGTCGAAACGAGGCTAAACTGCAATTTGTTGTCGTCAGCCTTCAAAAGCGATTCAACGTAACCAGCAGTATCACCACCACCAACAATTGTTGTAGCGCCGGACAAAGTACCCATCGCCTCAGCAACGGCCTTTGAGCCAGTCGCAAAACGTTCGTCTTCGGTCATACCCATCGTACCGTTCCAGACAACCGTCTTTGCATTACGCACAGCTTCCGTGATATAAGCCACAGATTTGTCGCCAATATCTAGCTTTTTGCCTTCTTCATTAAGCGCAAAGTCTTCAGCAACATAAATCTTTGGATCCGTTGCTACATAACCATCGGCTGCAATCTTACCACCAACCAAAATCTGATCCGCCACAGGCAAGAACTGATCAATCATTGGCGTCTTGTCTTCGACCTTAGCACCACCAATCAAAACTACTAGCGGATGCTCTGGGTTAGACATTGCGCCTTCAAGCTTCGAAACTTCGTTTTCTACCAAGAAACCAGAAACTGCCGGCAAAAGCTTTGCGATTGCATCGGTCGAAGCATGCGCGCGATGAATTACTGCGAAACCGTCCTGAACGAATAGCTCGGCACCAGTAGACATCACGATTGCACGTGCAAAATCTTCGCTATTAGCTTCCTCGTCTGGAGAGAAGCGCAAATTCTCGAGCAAAAGAATTCCGCCATCTGGCATAGTAGCAACCGAAGCTGCAACCATTGAGCCAACCGTCTGCGCACAAAAAGTGACAGGCTTATCGGCAAGAAGCGCGCTTAAACGCTCAGCAACAGGCGCCAAGCTAAATTCAGGCTTCACTTCACCGTCTGGTCTGCCCATATGCGAAATCAGGACGACCTTCTTTGCGCCCTGCTCTAGCAGATAATCAATCGTCGGAAAACTTGCCGTAATGCGCATGTCTTCCGTGATTTTGCCATCTTTCATCGGGACATTGTAATCAACACGCACAAGTACAATCTTGCCCGCAACATCAACATCACGAATTGTCTTTTTCCTAAAACCCATTTTTTCTCCTAGGAGAAGAGGCGCTACCTCCAGCACCTCTTCCCTGTAATTCTAGATTAAACTTTGCGAATCTGAATTGAGTTTGTGCCACCCTCTTCATCTTTGAAGCCAGATACGAGCACGACTGTAAGATCAGTCTTGCCTTCTGGGAGCTTAAGATAGCCAGTGCCCTTCAAATCCTGAACAGCATCAAATGCGTAGTTTTCGTCAAATTCACGAACGAAAGCAGCGTTTGCGAAGCGTAGAGCGAGCTGACCAGCAACACGCTTATCGCTTGTAATGCTCATGATTGGCATGTTTGGACGCTGAGCAGCGATTGCGTTTGCAGTTTCGCCAGAGCGAGTTGCAACCGCAATGACATCTGCATCGATATCGTTAGCAATCTTTACTGCAGCTGCGGCCAAAGCATCGTAGTTCTTGAAGTTACCAACTGGTTCAGACTCGAGTGGAGCGATACCACAATTGTCCTGAGTATAAAGAATGATCTTCTTCATAGTCTTGATAGCTTCGATTGGGTACTTACCATTTGCAGACTCATCGGAAAGCATCGTAGCGTCAGCACCAAGGATTACGGCAGTAGCAACGTCGTTAACTTCTGCGCGGGTTGGTTCTGGGTTGTCGACCATGCTACCAAGCATCTGGGTAGCAACGATACAAAGCTTAGAATGTTCACGAGACATAGCAAGAAGCTTGCGCTCAACGATAGGAACGATTTCTGCGCCCGCCTCAATTGCGAGGTCACCACGAGCAACCATGATACCATCAGAAGCCTTAACGATTTCTTCAAGGTTTTCATCGGTCTCGACAGCCTTCTTGGTTTCAATCTTTGCAACAATCTTTGCGCGGCTACCAAAGCCAACGAGAAGCTGACGAATACGCTCAATATCTGCAGCAGTCTGAATGAAACTTACAGCGACATAGTCGAAGTCGCGGCTTGCACCAAACTCGAGGTCAGCCTTGTCTTTTTCGGTCAAGATATTACCACCGAGGTCGGTTTCTGGGAGGTTGATACCCTTGCGGCTCTGAATGTGACCAGAGTTAAGAATACGAACCTTAATAGCAGTTTCAGAAACAATTTCAATAATTTCGGTCTTAATCTTACCATCAAAGATGTATAGAGGCTCACCAACCTTACAATACTTAGCCAAGTTCCACTGAACTGGAAGGCGATTGCTGCCATCATGTTCTTCAACAGCATGGTCGAGGATAATTTCATCACCCTCGTTAAGATCCATGTGGTCATCCTTGATTGCGCCAAGGCGAATTTTTGGACCCTGGATATCCTGCAAGATAGCTACGGCCTTGCCGCGTTCTTCTGCATATTTACGAATAATACGAATCTGTTCGTCACGTTCATCGTAAGTACCGTGACTAAAGTTTAGACGAAAACCGTTAACACCAGCATAAACCATTTCACGAAGCTTTTCTTCGCTAAAGGTAGCTGGACCAACCGTCGCCAAAATCTTTGTGCGTTTAAAAAGTTTTTTACTCATACATCAATAATTTTAACATATTTCCTCTGTTAGGCCTAGTCTAAAAGCAAGCATAAGCAGGGTTTTGTTTAGTATTTTTTAAAATCTCGCTGCGCCCATGACGTTGGAGCTTTAATAACTATTTCCTGCATTGCCTACAGGGTTTACGAATGCATATCATTAAGCGATACATGTAGAAGAGAGTACATGTTTTTAAATTCAAGTTGTATTTAACAGAGGAGAGTTTACAGCATGTACATGCACTAAAATCGACCATTTACTGGCCGTAAACTCCACAGAGGTGGTTTACAATTCCGAAATAAAAAATGCACTCTCTTGCACAGTATTCACGAAATGCTATGTACATGCACGCAGTCAAACAAATGCAATAAAAATACCCTGACGGGCATTTTTCTTGCACAAAAAATGGTGATCACGGTGGGAATCGAACCCACGATTGCCAGGATGAAAACCTGGAGTCCTAACCACTAGACGACGTGACCACTTAGGTTATATATGGATTATAACACAAAACTACTCTACTCCGCAAGTGCAGTTTGTTTCTTATTCCTCGAAACATCATGAGCGCAGCGAGATTGAGAGAAATAAGAAACAAACTATCTATCTCGCAGCAGCCAAAACCAATTGTGCTAATTCTTTAGCGGCATCATTTTTCGCAAAAGTTCCTAACTTCTTAGAAAGCTTTGCGCGAAGCTCATCATCCTTGAGCATTTTATTAATCGCTTTCAATAATTCCTTCTCATTAACGCCCTGCTCTTGATCGCGCACAAGTAAAGCAGCGCCAGCCTCAACATAATTCTCCGCATTCTTGACCTGATGAAAACCTGGCAACTTATGGTTAGGCACCAAAATCACCGCTTTTTTCATGCTTGCAAGCTCGCTCATCGTCGAAGCACCCGAACGACTCACAACCAAATCCGCTGCCGCAAAATACCTAGACATCTCTGTCGCAAACTCAATCAATTGGAAATTCTCTGGATACTCAGCTTCCAAATACTTAAAATCTTCATAGCTTTCATGTCCGGTAATCAAAGCCACTGAGCACTTCCCTAGCAAATCGGGCAAAATCTTCGCAATCGCCTCATTAATATGTAATGCACCTAAGCTACCGCCAGTTACAACCAAAAGCGGTCGCTTTTTATCAAAGCCAAGCGCTTCCTTCTCCTGTGCCTGAATCGTCTTATTGACTGGCCTAAATTTCTCGCTAATTGGAATACCAGTCCAGACCGCCCTACCCTCTGGATACTTATAAAATTCCAGCGGCATACCTGTCGCGATCACCTTCGCCTTCTTCGCCAACACGCGGTTCGTCAAACCCGGCGCCGCATCGCTATCGTGAATCACATACGGAATCTTCAAAAATCCCGCTACAATCCCCACTGGCAAGCAGACGTATCCACCTTTCAAGAAAATCACATCTGGGCGATTAAAAGCCAAACGGCAAAAACTCTGCAAAATCCCCCACAAAATCCTAAACCCATCAAAGAAATTGCCCAGAACCATGCCAAAATGGCGCATATAGTCCATAAAGCGGAAATTAGTATATCTACGCAGCTTTCCTGAACTCAAGCGTTTTACGGGCATTTTTAGCTCGCTCTGCGTAATTATTTCTTTGGATTTATCAAAATACTTCTTGTCAGTCCAAAAAACCAGCTTCGCGCGCGGATGAATCTTAGCGATTTCTTTAGCGACGGCGATGACCGGTGTGACGTGGCCGCCACTCCCCCCGCCTACTAGTAGTATTTTCATCTATTACTTCCCTTTTAGTCCAGCCAGAAATCTGAAGCACGACACCGAGCGCAAAAGCCACAAACAGCATACTCGTGCCACCATAACTCAGAAACGGCAAAGTGATACCTTTTACCGGGATTAAACCCGTCATACCACCTATATTGATTATAGCATGAGCAAAAATCCAAGCAGCAGCCCCCACTACAAAAAGCGATTCCTCTTCCCTCTCTGTACGACGCGAAATGCCAGTCATGCGCCCGACAATACAAGCAAAGATGATTACAACGCCAAATGCACCCACAAAACCCAAGACCTCACCAATAATTGCGAAAATCGAGTCAGACAGCGCCTCAGGCAAATAGCCAGTCGCCTGAATACTATTGCCAAGACCAACACCTACAACACCGCCAGTACCCAAAGAAATCAAAGAGTTCTCGACGTGATAGTTATCGCCAAAGCTTGCAATACGCGCCAAACGGTGTGGCGAAGACACAATCATGATTACCACACCAACTAGGCCAACTAAAAGCGCTAAGCCCATTTGCTTAAGATCCACCCCACCAATAAGACACATCGCAAAAATCATCGAGAACAACACGACGGTGCTACCAAAGTCCTTCAAACCAAAAGCCACCAAAACACCAATCAAGCCCGCAATAATCCCTAAAGGCACCCAAAACAGCCTTGTCTTCAAAGCTTTCTGCTGACGACGTTCGCGAATCAACCACGGCAAATAAAATAGCAAACCAACCTTCACAATCTCGACTGGCTGAAAGCCCAAGCCAACCCCTGGCACATGGAATGAACGACAGGCACCTTCATCGCAAGTTACAAGACCACTACCTGGCGCAATTTTACCCAACAAGAAAACCAAAATACAAAGCCCAAAGCCGACACCGAGAATCTTCAAGCCAAACTTCTGCATCAACTGATACGGCACGAAGTAGGCTGCTATCATCGCCGCCACCGCCAAGACCACGGCAAAAAGGTGTCTCATAAAGAAGAATTTCTCGGAAAAATTACTACCACTCTGGCTATTTTCAAACTGTGCAACGCGCGGACCGACCGCAAAAAAAGTCGGATCGTAGCCATGT
>JAZQSO010000038.1:0-1758 GCA_045630145.1 Candidatus Nanosyncoccaceae bacterium | reverse complement strand
GAAAAGCTTTCGACCTTTTGAATGTCAATTGACATTGTATATACCTCTTTTATTTTTGTGTTGTTTTTGTCTCTCAACTCTCCACGAGTCAATTATATATAAGCATTTTGCGAAGCGCAAGTGCTTTTTGTGACAAAATGTTAAAATATGTATATGAATAAGAAAGCACAATCGTCTGCGCCAATTACTCCTGGTGCGCAGCCAAAGAAAGACAATACAGTCTTAATCGTTGTTATTAGTGTAATTATCTTTTATGTTTTGCCAATGATTATCGTTGGCGTAATTATCGCAGGAGTGTTCGGTCTCACGCTCAAGATTGCTAATATTGGCCTCTCGCATGTACATGATGTGATTCAGAGTGTCGAAAACCCAGATGGTCAATATATCTATTTCAAGGAATCCACCGCGCTCGAAGATATGTATAATGCTTCGCTAGCGGCCGGCAAGAAAACTATGGCAGCAGAGTCTGTGACGCGCGAGGAATGCGAAACCGTAGAAGATTTTATTGACGATGAGCTTGGTGATGGTATTAGATTGTGTAGCGACGAGGCCTTTGTAGGTTATGCATATAGCGGCGGCTCGACTCGTGTTCTAGAGCTTTACGGCGTCAAGAGCGATGCGGATAAATATGTCAGGATCACAATGAATTATGGCTTTGATGAGTATTATAATATTTCAATTTATAGCACGAGAAATGGTAACAGTTCAGCGGCAAGAATAATCCACTTCGATGATGCAAACGTTCCTGTTGATAAGCTTGACGGCGAGGGCTCGGAAAAAGTTATTGAAGGCGAAGTCGACTCAGCCCAGGTTAATATCTAATCCCAAACAGCCACGCATGGTGGCTGTTTTTGTGTACAAAAGATATAATAAAAATACCATGGCAGAAATGTTAGACGTATTAACGGAGCGTGGGGATTTTACTGGGCAGACCGCCACGCGCGACGAATGCCACGAGAAAGGCCTCTGGCACCGAGCATTTAGTGCTTTTATCCTTGATTCAAATAACAATGTTCTTTTGCAGCTGCGCAGCAAAGAGAAGAAAACCGATCCGCTCAAATGGGATGCGCCGGTGGCTGGGCATATCGATGCGGGCGAGTGGGGACGCGAAGCGCTTGCGCGTGAAGCGAAAGAAGAACTTGGCCTTGATGTCGCGGATAACGAGATTAAATATTATTCTTGTACGACTTCTGAGCGTATTATGCCGGGCATGCTCGAGCATCACTTTAATGAGTATTATATTATCGCGAAAAACGTCGATATCGAATCTCTTATCTTGCAAGAGGAGGAAGTGGCAGACGCGAAGTATTTCAGCGCCGATGAAGTCATCGCGATGATTGATGCTAATTCAGACCAGCTCTCAAACAAGGCAAACCAGTGGGCATTTCTAAAACGCTTGCTTGAAAGTAGGAAAGGAAAATAATGGCAAAGCTAAAACAACTCAGCCTAAGTGAATTCGAAGAGCTTGTCGAAAAGAAGAAGGGCGTCGTCTATGTCGATTTCTTTGCGACCTGGTGCGCTCCATGCCGAGCGTTCTCGCCAATCGTTGGCGTAGTCGCAAAAGACGAAACAGTTTATCAGGTTGATATAGATTTGGAGCCAGCCCTCGCGGCGAAATTTGATATTATGTCTATTCCCACGCTAATCTGCTTCAAGGATGGCAAGGAATACAAGCGCTCGATGGGGGTAATTACGGAAAAAGAAATAAGGGAGATGAAAGACTAATGCTTTACGATGTTGCAATTATTGGTGGTGGCC
>JAZQSO010000037.1:0-5029 GCA_045630145.1 Candidatus Nanosyncoccaceae bacterium | reverse complement strand
TTCCTAAGCCCGCTTGGCCTCCGACTTATCGAGATAAGTCGAGACATTATAGCCTTCGGCTGCGTCCTTAAACTTATTTACCTGCTCGTCATCAATATCCGCATCGGAAACCGTTAAGAGTGCTGTACCAGTTGCGATTTCTGCGCCACCAAGTTCGATAGTGCCACCGGTTACTTTCTCGGTATTTGTAGCAACTAAATCGCTAGTCTTTTCAACTTCGGCTCCGAGGTGGAAGTTGCCAACGCCTACAGGGAAGGTAAACTCAGAAATTGCTTCGCCAGTAGTAACGATTGCGGCGTTAACGCCAAAGCTTCTGACCTGATAGCCGTATTCTGGCACGATGCCCATTGTTACAACAGCATCAGCAGAAACCACTAGCGAACCTGGATGATGGTCGTCGCCAGGATCGAACTCGAGCACCATGCCAGCGTTTTGCTGTGCTTCTGTGAGCGGCTCGTTGAAATCTTCCTTATTAATAATGATTTTCTCGCCGCCACCAATTGGAGTCCATTCTACACTGAGAAGATCAAGGTGTGAGTGACCGATATATTCGTCCGAATTCTTTGCTTCTTCATTGCTTGTCCAAAGGAAGTTTGCAATACAAGTATTTTCTTCTGGGTTTTGCTCGGTGTCTACGATAATTCCGTATTCTGAAGATTTAGGTACTTGTGTACGGAAGCTAAGCTCCTGACCATGAGTATGTTTGAGGCAGCTTAGCTTGTCTTCGTATACAATCTCGTTTGCGATATTGATAGTTTTGAGAATCTGGGAATTCTCGCCAACGATTGTAATAGTGCCAACGAATTTTCTATCAAAACGAGTACCAAATTGGAAAGTTACCTCGTTATTGTCGTTTTCTTCGTCGTAATTGTATTCGAAGGCATTGATTGTTCGAGCTGGGGCGCATGCAGTATCATGATCGACGTCGCAATTCATATCGATGCCTCTTTCGTTTAGGAAAATCCCCGCGTAAGCATAGCTGCCAGAATGAGCATCATCGCTACTTGTTACGGTTACTTTCGCGACGGTTGGCTGGCCTGGATGGTCTGGATGGTCTGGGCCAGGCTCGTCGCCATTCCCGATAACCTCAATGCCAAAATGAATCGAGTCTTCAGCAACGTTTAAACCTGTAAGAGTAATAACGTTATTATTAACTGCTAATACCTGATGGTATTGTTCGCTTCCACTTACGGCGAACTGCATTGTGTCGGCATTGAAGTTGTTGTCTACGGTGAAGTAGGCAGTTGGATTTGCCCCTAACAGAGCATCGCGGCTTGATACAGACTTATTTGTATTACTGTCGTAAGTCATGCCGGTTAGAGTCACGCCAACAGTCGTTCCGTCAACATCGAAATTGACCTTAGTTTCGGTAGAGCCTGTTGTGACGCTGTCATAGAAAACCGTGAATGGATTGGCTACTGGCTGAGATTGCTTTTTGGTAATGTCGAAATCAATAGAGTCGCCGGGGAGATTGATGTTGGTTGGGACGGAAATGACAGACTTGCTTGTATTGCTATCGTAAGTACAGCTCGCTGGAGTATCTGGGAAATTGCTATTTGGGTCGCTGAAAGTGAAATTGTAAGTATCACAAACGTCATCGTTGATTGTGCCGCTGAAACTTGCCTTAGCATCAGCTGCGCCACCCGAGAAAGAGGCTTGCATGCCATTAGAAGGTGTTACTGTTGGATTATTATCGTTAGTTTGGATGCTCATCGTGACGCTTTCGGTCTCATTAAATTCCCAAACTGCATCATTTGAAGGATTAACAAGATCGCTGGCGTGCGCATTAGGCATTCTAATTACGTACGCGCCAGATTGTACTGGGGGATTATTTGTAGCGGCCTCGATGATGAGATCGCTGCTGCTCGGGAGATTAAGCTCGCTAGGAATAACGCAGTGGCTAATGCCTTCCTCAAAAGTGTTAGGGTTTTCGTCGTGTGAAGTATAGGTACAGCTAAGGTCTGTCTCGAAAGGATTTGTCGTATTGCCGCTTTCGCGTAGCCTTGCGACGTAATTTTCTGAAAAATTGCCACGATATTCAAAATCTATGTCGTGACGATCGTTAGGATTGATGGTGAGTGTCTTGTTGCTAGTACTGATATCCACAAAATTGCCGAAGGTAACTAGCACGTCATCTTGGCCAATAGTATATGCAATGTTGTATGCGCCGGCATCACCCTGTGTTACGCTTGCGGCACTACTAAAATTGATAATTATATCGCCATCTGCTGAAGCATTGATCGCATAAATCCCACCGACGAGACTGACTAATGCGAGAGCAGAAAAACCAGATACGGCAATAGTACGCTGCTTTGAATCTAGCTTACTAAACCTTTTCACAAACCTCTCCTTCTTACTTATTTTGATTATATATTGCTCGTGCTTTTTGAGTCCATATTGATTTTCATGAAAATTAACAGAGGTAAAAGAAGGAAAAATCCCGCACTAAGTGCGGGATTATGCGTTTGGAGCAAGATTGTTTCTGGTTGTTCAGGGATTTGGATTTGGTCTCAGCTTACCTCTCGATTACTTGAAGGAAATCTTGATTGCAGCGGCTGCTGCGGTAGCTGCGGAGAGCGCCTCGAGTCTGGCATTGGCGTCAGCAGCGATTGCCTTGGCCTTTGCGGATGCCTGAGCGGCACTGTCGAGTGCTTCCTGGGGAACCTTAATCTTGCTGGCGCCGTCGATGGCGGCCTGGGTACGTGCGATGGACTGCTGAATCTGGGCGTTGGCCTCAGCGGCAGTTCTATTACTGGGACTGTTGCGAATCATTTCAGCGAGCTGCTTATCGAGCTCAGGACTAATTGTTCCGTTCATATGGAACCTCCTTCTATAGACACGCTCCAAATCGCAATGATTAGTATTATACACTATTTCGCGATGTATGTCAAGAATAATTATGTTTATCTTTGTATTTTGCTTTGGCTTGGCGCATAATGTCTAGGCTTAAGGAGGTTTATGCAAAAACAAGATTTGATGCTAGATTGGCTACTTATAAAATGGCAATTATATAGTGCAAAGAATATAATAAAGCACTACTCGGAGGGGGATATATGGTGAACGGCCGTAGGTGAGAATATAGGGATTGAAATTAATGGAAAAAGCAAATTATTCTCGCGACCTGTTCTGGTATTTAAGAAATTGAGTGAGCAAGGATTTTTAGGAATACCTATGACAACGCAACCTCATTCTGGATCTTGGTATGTAAAGATTAAATTTCAAGGCAGATATATCCGAGCGGTTTTGTCGCAAATTAGGGTGTACAGCTGTTTGAGAGTTTATGAAAAGATGGGCCAAGTGAATAGTAATGATATGTCTAAAATAAAAGCAGGATTCGCGAACTTGTACTTATCTTAAGAAAAAATTTTCCCTAAGCATTCCTGCTTAGGGCGGCGGGTATTCCCGAATATGAATTTATTATAGCCCGCCGAAATACGAGTGTCAAGCTCCGCTTGAGCTTATCTTGCCAAAATAGACAAAATGTGCTATAATATTATTTATGAATATTTTGAGATATTTTATTGATTTGTATCGTAAAAACCGCCAACTTACCCTCATTAGCTGGGTTTATGGCATTATTGCTGTTGTCTTTGTGTTTGTCGCAGGCATTTTTGCCTTGATTAACCAGAGTGTCGGTGTTGCGATTCTTATTATTCCGCTAGTTGCAATCTGTGCCTTGTCGGCCAACGTTGTGGTTTGGGCCTTGGTTCATCTCATGCTCGACAGCACTGCTAAGAAGCTTGAGGAAAGCGAAAAGAAAGCTGCTCGTAAGAGCTCTAAGTAGGCTAAAATATAGCTAATGGACGCCAAAACAGACACTAGAAATCTAATGGACGAGTATAAGGGCCTTCCAAATGAGGAGGTCCTTTCTCGCTTGGATCAAAAACGTACCAGTCTTGAAATTGCGATTGAGAATCTCAGCCACGATTTTAACATTGGTACAATTGTGCGCAATGCTAATGCCTTCAATGTGTCGAAGGTGCATATTCTTGGCAAGCGCAAATATAATCGCCGTGGTGCGATGGTGACAGATAGATATCTTCATATGAACCACTTTGAGAATGTGGCGGATTTTGTCGCTGATGCGCATGCGCGTGGCAAGATTGTAGTCGCGATAGATAATAACCGTCCAGAGAGCAAACCTTTACAAGGCGCAGATATTCAGCCGAATTCGATTTTGGTCTTTGGCTCTGAATCTGATGGCATTTCGCAGGAGCTCTTGGATTTGGCGGATTGCTGTTATTATATAGAGCAGCTTGGCTCGACTCGCTCGATTAATGTTGGCTGCGCCTCGGCTGTGGCGATGTATGAGTTTACGCGCCGCTTGGGGTATTTCAATGCGTAAATATCAGTATTCGCAGCATTTCTTGAAGAGCCCGAAGCTGGCTTTGTTTCTGATTGGCCATAGTAATATTAAGAAACGTGATGTTGTTTTGGATATTGGCGCTGGTTCTGGTGTGATTACTGCGGCGCTTGCTAAGCGTTGTAAGCAAGTGATTGCGATTGAGGCGGATCATGAAACTGCCGAAAAACTTCGTAAGAATACGGCTAAATATGGCAATGTGAAAGTTATTGAATGTGATTTCTTGGACTACGAACTGCCAGAAGGCGAGTATAAGATTTTTGCCAACCCGCCTTTTGATATCAGCTCGAAAATTATGCATAAATTGGACGAGGCCCCGAATCCGCCGAAGGCAATCTATTTGATTCTTCAGAAGCAGTTCGCTCTGAAAATGCTTAATAATGATCGCCATTATACTTCGCAGCTCGGCAAGCAGGTTTTTGTGAACTATGCGCCACGCATTCGCTTGCCAATGCGCCCAGATTATTTTACTCCGCCGCCAGCCGTGCCAACGGTTTTGATGGAATTTAAACGCCGCGAGTCGGTTGTTTCTACCGAGCAATAGTCTTTTAAGACTAAAGGCAACTAAGTTAACTAAGTTGCTTTTTGCCGAAAAGAAGCATAACGCGCCAATCCTTGAAAACGCATTAAGCTTATTCTATAATCAACTAAATAGGAGGCTTTAGT
>JAZQSO010000036.1:0-2883 GCA_045630145.1 Candidatus Nanosyncoccaceae bacterium | reverse complement strand
GAGCAAGGCAAAGCAACTCAATCGCAAGGCAAAACGCCGTGTCTTCGTGGATACCTCAGCGCTTATCGACGGTAGGATTCTATCTGTTGCGCGCACGGGTTTTATTGGTGTTGAATTATTGATCCCGCGTTCAGTCGTACGCGAGTTGCAACTCCTCGCTGATGGCTCAGATTCGGAGAAGCGTATGCGTGCGCGTTTTGGCCTGGATATTATTAACGAGCTCGAAAGACTAGAAGATGTCGATGCTCGAATCTATCCTGACGCTGCGGGTCACGTAAGCGTCGATGAGAGGCTCCTGGAGCTCGCTAAGGCCAATGATGGCTTGATTATGACCAATGATTACAATCTAAGCAAAGTCGCTCAAACGGAACATATTCAGACGATTAATATTAATGAGCTTGCGCAGGGTCTTCGTACGGAATATCTTCCTGGCGATAAACTACGTGTGAAGGTAATTGGCCCAGGCACAAATCCGAGACAGGCTGTAGCTTATCTTCCGGATGGCACGATGGTTGTAATCGATGATGCGGAGCAATATATTGCTACACGTGAGACTGTCGAAATTGAATTTGTGCGCTACTTGCAGACCAATGCGGGCAAGATGATGTTCGCAAAGTTAACTAAGACAACAAAAGAGCAAAAGAAAAACCGCCCACAAGGCCGCAAAAAGGCTCAAGGCAAGAAAACGAATAACAATAAAATAAAGCATTAAAAAAATCACCACCGCTTCGGGTGGTGATATTTTTTAATGTTTAGTTACTGATTGTAACTTGCTGTGTAACTGTTGACGAGTAACCTTGTGTATCTCTGACAGTAACCTTTACGTCTACTGTGCCGGATAGCTTATTTGAAGTAGCATTATATTCTATCACGCCAGTAGAGCTACCTTGCTTAACGACCGAGCCTTCAACTTCCATTGTCCAGCTAGCGATTGGATTCGTGCCGCTCGAGACGGAAGCAGTAATTTTGCCTCCGCTTGCCGTAGAGTCAATACTTGCGGAAGGCCGGATATCCGTACAAGAGTGAACGTCATCGTCATTCTCTGTATCGTAACCTTCGGCAGTTGCGACCTCTTCCTTGGTCATTGGATCGTAAGCCTTGGTGACCTCGACATCGATACGGGTTTCGTCTGGCGTACAATCTGTAGCTTTCTTCTTAGAAACGGAGTCGAAAGTCATGGTTTCTTTCTTGATGCCGGACTTGGATTGGTTGTACCAGCTTGGCCAAATATCGTTCTTGCCATTGACGGTAAGATTCTGGATACCGGCAGGGCGTTCCCATTCCATATTCTCGTACCATTTACCATCGGCGCCATAAACTTCGTCGTGGAGGCGGTCTTCATAAGCGTCATTGATTTCGTAAGGGACGCTGTGCATATCCGTTGAAAGCGGAGCACCATCGTGGTTGCCGTTCCAAATTGCCGTCGCGACAACAGGAGATGTAGCCATTACCCAAGAGTCCTTAGCATAGCCAAGACCGTTATCTGTCGTACCAGTCTTCAAAGCGTATTTGACGTGAGGGCTATAAGAACCACGGGTAGTTGCCCAGCCCATACCCCACAAAGCTGAACGACCCTGAATGTTGCTGAGAATATCGATAACCATGTAGGCGACCTGCGGATCAACAATCTGTTCGCCTTCGGTATCGGTCCAAGATTCGATAATATCGCCAGAAGAGTTCTTGACCTCGAGAACGTATGAATAATCCTTGTAAACGCCACCACGGGAAAGCGTTGCATAAGCGTTGGCATGCTCGATAGGTTTAACCGTACAACCACCACCGATTGCCATAGAGAGACCAGCAACTTCGCCGTTTGCGCAGTAGGACTTATCGCCTAACTTGTGAGCAACTTCGAGGCTCTTGTCGATGCCGTTAATATATAGAGCCTTAACAGCTGGAATGTTCTGCGAGGTGGAAAGTGCAGTACGAATAGTGATGTTGCCATGGAACTTGCGGTCTGCGTTGCGGAGCGAACAGCCACCAAATGTACCTGCACAATAAATCTTATCGATGTTTTCATCCTTAAGGATGGAGCCTGGGCCGTAGTTTACGCCATCGCGTTCCATGAAGAGTGGTGCGTAATCGAGAATAGGCTTAATCGAAGAACCTGGCTCGAGGTTTGAAGTTGTGGCATTGAGCTGACCATAACCTTCGCGGTTCCAGTCGACGCTACCAACCATTGCGATAACCTGACCAGTTTCGATATCAATGGAAACCAAGCAGGCATTATCGGAGTTGTTAATATACATAGTTTCAGCACCAGCACGAACCGCATCTTCGGCAATATTCTGTGCGCGAAGATCAATAGTGGTCTTAATTGTGAAACCACCTTCGCGAAGCGTCTTGAT
The DNA here is from genome assembly GCA_045630145.1 of Candidatus Nanosyncoccaceae bacterium. GTDB lineage: Bacteria > Patescibacteriota > Saccharimonadia > Saccharimonadales > Saccharimonadaceae > UBA2834. The sequence continues at coordinate 535 of JAZQSO010000036.1, read as the reverse complement.
ACCGTACTTGCTTTCGAGCTGAGACTTAGCTTCGAGGACTGCCCATGGTGCACGAATGTTTTCGTACTGGCTCTGTTCTGGCTGAATACGAGCAAGAATATCTACTTCCTTAGCAGCGTCGGCTTCTTCCTGGGTAATTTCGCCCATTTCGACCATCACGTTAAGAACCTTGTGCTGGCGTTCAATAAGAGCTTCATTACCATCAATATTGTATGGATTGTAAACTGCTGGGTTGTTCGGAATTGCAGCAAGAAGGGCAGACTCGGCGAGATCGAGGTCTTTTGCGCTCTTCTTAAAGTAAGTCTGTGCGGCACTTTCGACGCCGTTACGGCGACCACCATAAGGAGACTCGTTGAGATACATTGTAATAATCTCTTCCTTCTCGTACATCTTTTCAATCTCGATGGCGAGAATCATTTCCTTAATCTTACGTGGGATACCACTCATAGAACGGTCTTTAGCTTCGTCAGAGAAGTAGACCTGCTTGATGAGCTGCTGAGTCAAAGTGGAACCACCCTGAACGGCGCCGCCGCGA